>JACQYS010000003.1 GCA_016208105.1 Desulfovibrio sp. | reverse complement strand
CCTCGGATGTCAGAAGCCATTTGAGCGGAATATCCCTCACTAGTCCATCCGATCTTCTCCCAGACCAAACGCCCCGAGGAGTCACGGAAGTTGATATCAAAGCAAATATCCGGTTTGCCATTGTGACGACGTGTTACGGATGAACGCCTGTAGACGCCCGTAAATTTGGTTTTTTCCCTGCTCATTCTTGCTAACCTATTGCTAACATGGATGCGGTTTTGCTAACAAAATGCTAATTCATAGCGCTACTCAGGTCAACGGCGCGCATTGCGTTAATTGCTACAACAACAGGGATTTCAGCAACTTGCAACGCACCACAAAGCCTTACAACTCCCTTAGCGCATTATTCGTAATCAGCAGGTCGAGCGTTCAAATCGCTTCGCTGGCTCCATAAAAAACAAGGGTTTACGACTAAAATCGTAAACCCTTCTTTTTGGCTTTGTGAAAGGATTGTGAAAAACTTTTTCGGTAACTTTTCACAAATTCTCCTGGATATTCGGCACATTGCGACACACAAATCCTCGCCAGCAACGTAGACACCACGCCACTTTTCAGCGCCCCAAGATTTTTCACAAGTTCCATCAGCTGTGAAAAATCGTCTCCTGAGCACGCATGACAATTCGACCATGCTTCTGCCTAGCTCCAATGACTACGTGCGATCCTGACAAATCCTGACGCACTGCCTCACGCCGTGCAGCACTGAGAGAAGTCAAAACCATGCAGTTCGCATGACAAATCCTTGAGCGAAGTGAAGGTCTAGGTTATCGATTTATCAAGGGACAAGGTCAACGATCCTCGCCATTGTTCGACGTTGCAAAGCAAGATTTGTTCAAGGAGAATATAATATGGAATATCGTATAATCATAGGTGGTGTCGATGATGAAACTAATGAAACCGTTGCAGACTCTGCATACGCATATGAAACAATAGAAACAGATGATGTTACTATTGCATACGGAGCATATATGTATGACACGGGTGGCGATGGGGACGGGTCATATATTTACAAGGTTGTGATCCATAAACACAGGATGTCTCCCCCAGATGTATACAGGGGTCTTGATGATTCTTGGTATGCTAAGATTATGAATAGTGAAGAAGAGGACAGTTTTGAGGAGGAAAAGCTTACAGATCAAGAACAGTGCACAACAAGTGACATGATTAGCTTTCTTGAAAACTACGTTTGGTTCAATGGCGACAACAACAGCCTATACATGAGAGAAGAGGTGAAGGAGAAATGGGAAGGGAAAAGTGAACTACGGTCTGCAGGCTACAAAGATGAATTTGTTGGTTACCTGTATTAGCATTATCACGGAGTGCTGAATTTGCGGATGCTGTTTTGATAACTATTAGAAAGTCAATTGAGAGGAGTGTTTATGAGGATTTTTTCTGTTGTCGTAGTACTTTTGACTCTAGTAGGTTGCGTAAATCCGTACAAGCAGTATTATTCACTACCGCCTGGAATTGATTCTAATAGAATTGCAATGTTCTCTGATAAGTGCGATTCTGTTCAAATATATTCTGACGCGCAAGAAGGAGACACGATTCTAAAGATGTATAAAAATGGCTATGCATTTATAGGCAGTTCGTCATTCAATGCAAGCAATGCATCAAAGTCTGATTTGGAAAATTTTTCTAAAGAAATCAAAGCGTGTTTAGTGTTGGTAAAATCAAAATACACTCACACAGAACAAGGAGTATATTCTTTTCCGCAATATGTACCAGGTCAAAGTGTGACAGTAAATACGTATGGAACTGCATACTCTGGAAATCGAAGTGTAACATATCAGGGCACGGCAACAGGAACAACATCAGGGTATTTCACATCACAAAGTATTCCTTACAGTGTTGCACGAAGTGACTATCTTGCAACGTATTGGGTGAAACTGAAACCACCTGTTTTTGGAGCTTTTGGCGAAAAAATTCCTGATGACATCCGGAAAAAGCTAAATTTAGACAAGGGAGTTTTGGTTACAGCAGTGATGAATAACTCGCCAGCAGACGTTGGTGGGCTTATGGATGGCGATATTGTCATAAAATTGGATACAGTGGAAATGTCAATGCAGAACTGGAGGTCAACATGGGAGGGACTTGCAGGAAAAGAGGTTGATGTTGAAATTCTTAGAGACGGGAAAAGCATGATCAAAAAAGTATCTTTCGGAACTAAGCAATAAAATACTTGCGGTGTAGGGTGTCTATGTATCTGCGATATAGGCACCCTACGTTGTCATCCTACAAGTCTCTCAAAAGAGCTGTTTCTACGTCAGCCGAAGTAATACCAAGGTAGCGCATTGTTACACGAGGACTTGAATGGTTGAAGCGGCGGCATATAATTTCGCTTGAAGCACCAAATCTTGAGTGTTGAATATATCCCCATGTCTTTCTCAACGTGTGTGTTCCGTAGTTGCCCTTTAGTCCTACCGCTCTGCACCAACTTTTGACCATCCTGTTACACGCCTCAACAGTCAGATGCTCCCTACCTTTGCGTGAGAAGAACACATACGATTCAGAACTAGGCTTGTATGCGTCAAGGTACTCTTGGAAGACTTTGAACACAGACTTGTTGACCATCAACACGTTCTGCTTCCCAGTCTTCTCTTCGACGATTGGAAGAGTATCACCGATTTTGAGTCCTTGAAGCTGTGAGACCTTCAACTTGAGAATGTCACCAATCCTTAAACCGTTGTTGATACCCAAAACAAAGAGAAGTCTGTCTCTGACATTACCGTTGAGGATCTTCTTGATGTTTTCGACGGCGTTGATGTCTCTAATGGGCTCGACGTTCATGTGTTTTCCCCTTGCGTGAACAGTGAAAATCAACTTTGTTGGTCATCGGATAAGAAACATGACATTCACTGGCAAGAGCTTTCCTATTTTGCTGGCAACCATCTAGAATCTTGTGCCAACCTAGTGAATGTCAACTTTGACGTAGAAGTTGATATTCGGAGAAACACCAGATCCAAATCGTTGTGACATAACAACCTTGATTGTCTTGTAACAGGAAACAAAGAGTTGCCTTGTTCAAACAATGGAAACTGCCTTTTGCCTTTCACCTAGCGTAGCGAAGTGTAAACCGTGGTTTATATATGGTTTATTATTGGTTTAGGAGGATATACAACTTCTGCAAACCCTTTCCATTTCATGTGCGGAGTCTTCAAAATTCATCTGACCGATGAGCACTTTCATCGGAAGGATGTAGAAGTTCATCTTGGAGATGCGAAAAATATCAATTTTTCATCCACCGAACGCCTACATCATCATTCCGATGATATGACCTTGATACTCATCACATCGATGCGATGCGCTCCATCAACTCCTCTTCCGTCAAATCATCTTCTGGTTGGTCGTCAACTTCTTCAACAGGCGTGGTCACTACAGCTTGCTTGCCTTCACCCAGTCTCGAACCAATGAGTTCCCTCGTAAATTCATCGAGCACCCACGACCGAACATCAAGAACAACTTCTATTTCATCATCATGAAGCCTGATGAACCTTTTACTACTCAATTCATCCAGATATTTTTTGACGTTACGACTGTCTATTCCTGTTAGGAAAACGATATCCCTGTTCCTGACAGCCCTCTTGAGGTGGTTGAATCTGATAGTTTCATTCAGGATTGCCATGTAGACTCTTTTTGAGGGGTCACTTATAGCTTTGGTCATAAACAGATGCATCACAAGGTCTGGAATACGAACGTATCCTTTGCCCATAAGATTTGGATCAAACTCTTTCTTCTGGTTTACACTTGGTTTTCTTCTTCTATAGTTGAACATGTATATATCCTATTTGTATCAGGAACGAGACGGAGACAGAAGTCCGTCTCGTTCCTGACCGTTAGATGTTGTTGTCAACTCTTACATTTCTCAATGAGCCATCTGTCCAATGCCTTGCGCACCACTTGACTCAAAGAAACGTCTTCTTCCTTTGCCAACTTCGCCAACCACTGCTTCTGGAACAATGATGTATGAAAAGTAACCCTGACATCCTTTTCATGGGTATCGCCAGAATACAAACCCGTGTACTGTTTCATAAGGTCACTTCCATACCGTAACGTCTTTTTTTCCTGTCTCAATCGCATATCCCTTTCCAAACAGTTTCTGCACCAGCTCCAAAACCTTTTTGACTAAAGGGTCTGTCGCCTTATAGAATTCAACTTTGATGACGATATCTTTGTCCATGAGTTTAGTTCTCCTGAATGTGTGCGACATTTGCAGCAACACCAATGCACTTTCTCAGCACCGCTTCGTCGCCTGAAGACGCACCTGCGAGTATGAGTACCAAGCTTGAAACTAAGACTCCGACTTGAAACATTGATTGCGCTCCGCCAATTCGACTAGCCAGTGCCTTTGACTGCCTCAGTGCCTGACTATCATCAAATACTCTTCCTGAATTAGTCTTTCCCTTCAATAGCGACATTACAGACCATTCATCCAGAGTTGTGAATGGTGATATCTTCTTGTCATCCATGTCTTTCAGGTACTTCCAAAAGGTCTCATCGTGTGAATCTTCATACATAGAGATGTCCTCCCATTTTGATATACCGTATTTATCAAAACGAGATGACAAAGGCAGATAAGGTCATCACTGTCGACCTGTATAAGGATATCAGTGAAGGTCAGTGTGTAAACTCACCACCAGAGAAAATGGAAGCTGCTATTCTTGCAATGCGGGGAGACGGTTCAGACGAGAGAGAGCTATCATCAGAGATGGATGCTCAATAATGAAATCGCGGAGGTTCGACTAGGATCAATCCTAATCAGAGAGGCTAGGTAAGAGTATGGAAAAGAATGCTAGAGTCCGACCTTCTCAAGCTGTGCCTTCTTGTTCTTGATACCTTCGACAAGACACCACCTTACAAAGTCAGTCATATTGACCTTTCCAGTCTCCTGAGTGCTCAACTTGGCACATAGAGTCCTGATTTCTTCCTTCATCTCGGCAGAGACAGGAACAGATATCTTCTTATCCAAAGCTGTTGAAATCATTATACATCTCTCCTGAGTTTTGTCAACGGCATTGAACACTTATGACTTCATCACATCTCATCACATGATGTCACATGTCAACACCTACAATCCGAACTGAAGAGATAACATGCCGTAATACTTGGTGATTCTGCTTTCGACAGGTCAGCGCTTTTGATAAAGTCATTCTCGTGAGGTGAGGAAACACTAACCGAAGGGGAATGAACATGTTACTTGATACCAACAAAGCCACTAAAACCGCTAGCCTCGTTGATGCAATCACTAATCGCCTTGAGTTCTACAAAGCCTTATCCTCTCGCGAGTACACTTTTGCAAAGAAGTTTGAAGAGATCCAGGCGAATAAGAATAAGTATTCCCAGTCTGACCTTGATTCTGTCAAAGCTATGATCTTCAACCCTGAAGATCCGTCTGATGTAATGAACATAAAACCTAAATTGATCTATGTTGATTCTACCAACAAGTCTGGAATGAAGACTTTCCAGATTCTCCGTACCTTCTGTACTGCTCACGAGAACGTGAACAGAATCGGTAGAGCCTTGCGCTATCTGGTCATTGACGAAGCTACAAACAAGTATCTTGGTATTATCCATGTTTGTTCTGATATGGCATTGCTCTCCAAACGCAACAAGTATCTTGGCATTGATAAGCAGATCAATGCCCGTGACTGGGAATGCCTGAAGAACATTGCCTCTTGCTACACCCTTGTTCCAATGCAGCCGTTTGGATTCAACTATGCTGGTGGCAAGCTCATTACTTTGCTTGCTGGCAGTGAGGTGATCGAACAGGACTGGAATAGGAAGTACAAGGAGAAGCTCGTAGGTTTATCGACTACGAGTCTATATGGCAGTTTCTCGCAGTATACCAATCTGAAGCATTGGAAGAAGACTGGAGAGCTCCAGAGCCAGGTTTCGTACAAGTTGCCTGACAATGAGTATGAACTAGCCAAAGACTGGTTGAATGACATTGAGCCTGAAAAGCACTTTGACTTCTTTGAGAGGAAACATGCAAGCGGCAAAGGACCGTATATCCGAGACAACAAGAACAAGTTCCACCAGTACGTCTTCAAAAAGCTTGGATTCAAGAAAACAGACTACGAGTGCTCTCATGCTCGTGGAACGTTCTTCTGTTCATTGTTCAATGAAAGCCCTGAGTTCTTACAGGGGAATATCAACTACGAGAAATTGACTCGGAGATATGATAACTCAGTAGAGTCTCTGACCGCTATGTGGAAAGAACGCTATGCCAAGAAGCGCCTAGAGAAGCTTGAACAGAGTGGAAACCTCAAGTCTGAGATCCTGTTCTATGATGGTATGCTCAACGCTGAAAACTGGAACAAGGCGAAGACTCTTTATTTGAATTGGTAAACAAAAGACGGAACAGTACGTGACCCGTACTGTTCCGGCTTCGCTTAGGTCGCATCGCATCAATTCCGTGAACGGTCATCTTTGTAAGATGGAGCTTTATACTAGATAATTGTAACAAGATTGATGTCAGTATGGTCCCAAGAATTTTTCACCGTCAAAATGGATCATGTGATCTGGTGCGTCTGCAATCCAAACTTCAGTTTCCCAAGCAACATCCTTGATGAACTTCCGAAACGATTCTCGTGTCAAAAAAGCAGTAACATAAACAACATCGGCAGAACAATCTGCGACAAGTTCTTTTAGTTCCTTGAGCCTAACCTGAGAAATAGGACCGAATGAATGCACTGCCTCGACAAGATATATCCAGTTTTTTTCTTTTGAATATGCAATAACGTCTGGAAGCTCTCCATGCTTCAATTCAAAAAAACCTAAACTTTTGAGTGTTGTTGCGTCGATATAAAGAGATTTGTTTGCAGCATCTCCAAGATATAAAACCTCTGCACCGTAGCCAAATCTTGGAAGGAAATCATCGATTATCGCTTTTTGTAGAATGTTATGCTCGCCTGGACTTAGACCAAGAACAACTTCTGAAGAAATCTTCACCTGCATCTTCTCTATGTTTCGAGTAGCGCCTAACTCATCAGAGAGTTTTTTTCTGGTTTTGAAAAAGTCCACAACTTTCTGGTCAAAGTCAGCATCACCATAAGACCTAATCAGACCTGAAAACTCAGAACTCAACGCATATCCTCGAGTGGGGCTGTTTCTAGCGCTTTCTGGCTTAGTTCTTGTGATAATTCCAGCAAGCACTGTCAGCTTTAGATGCTTCCTTCTAATATCATCATACGACCCAGAAGAAATGTTTTCCTTGAAATTTTTATTGATAATGTCGATTATATCTCTTGTTTTCAAGTCGATGCCGTCAGTTATGTCTTTTGCATCTTTCCAATTGCCTTTGAAAACACCAGCAACAGCTAAAAAACACAGAGCAGCCATTTCAGCCCTGCGTGGAGATAATTTTTCAATGGGAATGCCAAGACTGTGCAAAATCCCACATGCCTGAGCAATCAACGCCTTCATCTCTGCTGGTTTAGCAGCAAAGCCAGAACTCCTGGACAAGTGTTCTAAATAATTCATCATAGTACTTACTTGATTAGATGTTCATAGCTACTTGTTGTTCATATCTCCGAGAAACAATTGCCGGACTGGTCGAACTGTAGAGCTGAAGGTAAGATTTTACGGAACTAGCGATGTGGTATGAAAGCATTGGTGGCACAGCATTTCCAATCTGATTGAATACACTAGTTTCGTTGCCAATGAATTCAAACCAATCTGGAAAACTTTGAAGCCTAGCAGCTTCTCTTGCTACGAGTCGCCGACGTCTGCCATCCTTCAGCTTGACTCGCATCATATCGCCAGTTGCACCAGCAAGATTTCTACATGTAATGGTTCTAGACGGTTTATTGAGGTGCAAGTCTCTTGGAGTAACGCAGCAAGATGCATCCTCATATTTCTTTACATACCTGTCCATGCTTTCATTCAAAAACCTAGAACCTGGAGGAACAGAGCATGCAAGATCACCTAACGCTTCACCAGCGCTGACTAAAGTAGTCAATTCAGTTGGGAATTTATACGAACCATTGTGACCAACCACAATCAACCGTTCTCTATTTTGTGGGACACCAAAGTGTTTTGCGTTCATTAGCCTGAAATCAACTACATATCCCATAGCCATAAACTCTTTGACAATAGTATCCAGGTACCAATTGTTCTTGTAGAGTAATCCGCGAACATTCTCAAACACAAAAAGCTTGGGTTTAGTTTGTCGGACAGCCTCAATAAAGACGGGAACACCATTTCTCTTGTCTTTGACACCTTTTTGATTACCGCCAACACTAAAAGGCTGACAAGGAGGTCCGCCAATAACAATATCTGCGTTTTGAAATTGAAAATTTTTGTCCAAGTAAACGTTTTCACAAGAACCCATGAGGTTACTCTTATACGTCGAACAACAATCTGGATCTGATTCATAGCCTACAGTTTCAAATCCATTAGCTTCAAAACCTAGAGCCATGCCGCCGCATCCAGCAAAAAGATCTAAAGCCAGATATGATGCTTTGTCTTTAGGGCGTAGAAGTGAATCTAAAGACTCAATATATTTCATGCAAAACCTCTAGAAAGTAAGTAAAAATGCAAGCCTACTGCGTGCAATTCATAAACATCCTTCGGACGTCTATAGCTCCTTTTTGCACACAGCATTCCCAAACAACCACAACCTTCCACCCCAACTGACTTAGAAGTGCTATATTATTGGAGTCTCTTTCAATGTTGGAACGGATTTTGTTGGTCCAGTATTCCGTATTGGTCTTGACTTGCTTCGTACCAGCTTTGCATTTGTGTCCGTGCCAAAAACAACCATGAACAAACACAGCCAGCTTGTACTTTCTAAAAACTAAATCTGGTATTCCTGGCAAATTTCTTTGATGAAGTCGGAATCGATACCCTAGAGAATGAAGTAAAGACCTAACTGCTTTTTCAGGAGCAGTGTCCTTGCTTCTAATCCTGCTCATTATCTCGCTACGTTTTTCCTTGGAGAAAATGTCCATAGATCATCAATGACTACGGGTTATCTCTGCGATTTTTCAGGATTTTAGTTCATTTTCCTGACTTCTTTTACCTTACCTTCTAGGATCAGACAACGTGAGAATTCCCATAAAATCTTGAGCGACTTTCGACAACCGTTGTGCCGTCCTCGCGAAAGATGAACTAGCTTACTCCTGTTCCAGCTCTTCAATCTGGCGCTTCATCTTTGCAATGAACTCCTGCTTGTTCTCCTCAGACCGTTTGAATGCTTCTACAACATCTGCTGTGCGTAGATGCGAGTACCGACGTTCAACCATAGTTGTGTCCACATGACCAACCGTACTCGCAATCATCTGCATAGGTATGTCAGGTCGCTTCATCATTCTAGTGATGAACAAATGCCGTAGTGAGTACATTGAAATGTCTTTTTCAATGCCACACGCCACTAAGCCTTTCTTGAAAGCTTTGTTGATGTTCTTGATCTGAACGCCATTGTCGTTGACAAATACAAAGTCGTTATGACTTTTCGGGATGTCTTGCCTGTTACCAAGTTGTTCAATGATTTCTCGCGCTCTCCCGACAAGTGGAACACTCGAATGAAGCGGCGTTTTCCCCTTGCTCTTTCTGTCTCTGATGACAACATACGATTTGAGCAAGTCAACATCACCCCAAGTTATCCTGCACAGTTCTGACGGGTATCTAATGCCAGTATTATTGACGAAAGAAATTATCTGCCAGTAATAGGGGTTCTCTTTCATCCAGTAGTCTTCAAGAGCGAGATATTCATCCTTTGTTAGGATGTCTTCACGAATCCTTTCCTTCTTGTTTTTGAACACGGGAACGTCTTTACCCTGCAAAGCATTCATGTATCTCTTGGCATGTCGTAAGATAGAACCAATGAGGGTACACTCTCTGTTTATCTCTGAATTACCTACCGTATCAAATGTTCTGCCTGTGATTTTCTTTCCGTCTCTAACGTATATCTGCTTTTTCTTTGCGGCGTGTGTCTTGTAGTAGTTTACCCGCCACTCTTCATACTCAAGAAAATCTTTCGCTGTGAAGGAGTCAATGGGTTTGCTACCAAGTTTCTCAACAAGATACTTTGCCTGCCTTGTATATTCCTTCAGAGTCTTTGGTGCGATGTTACCTTCCGTCAACTTGTATTCCAAGAACTTCGCCACTGCGACATCGAACTTGATGCTGTCACCCTTTTGCGCTTTTGGATCTTTGCCTTTCTTTACTCCAAAGTAGATTTCAGAGACTACATCAATTGCTTTGTCAACTGAATCAGTTCCAGTCGAACCTCGATAAGATTTTTTCTTGAAAGTAAAGTAATAATAGATATTTGCGTTCGTTCCGTTCTTATAGAGCGTAATTTTGTAAGGATGCCGAAGTTTTTCTATCACGTTGGTTTTTGTAGTCATTTTTTTCGCCTCCCAGGTGAAAGGTTTGTGAAAAATCTTTTCACCTGAAACTGGTATAACACACTGAAATGACAGTGTAAATATAATCGATTTGACGTTGTGAAAAATAGGCTGTAGTCAGCTGAAATCAATCGACAATTTTGAGGAGCATCCACTTCGTAATCAGCAGGTCGAGCGTTCAAATCGCTTCGCTGGCTCCATAAAAAACAAGGGTTTACGACTAAAATCGTAAACCCTTCTTTTTGGCTTTGTGAAAGGATTGTGAAAGATTTTTTCGGTAACTTTTCACAATTTCTCCTGGATTCTCGGATAATTACAACGCCTCGACCCTCGCCAGCAACGTAGACTCCACGCCACTTTTCAGCGAGCCCAAATTTTTCACACATTCCATCAAGTGTGAAAAATCGTCTCCTGAGCTCGCCTGCCGATTTGATCATACTCAGCCTAGTTCAAATGCTTACGAGCGATCCTGACAAATCCTGACGCACTGCCTCACGCCGTGCAGCACTGCGAGTAGCCAAACCCTCAAAGCTCGCCTGAGAAATCCTTGAGCGTTTCGAGTGTCTAGGGTATTTTATTGGAAGTGTTGACTAGCAATAGAATGAGTCTGTTGAACCAAAGGGAACTCACAGTGAAGACTCTAACCTTACTTGAATCTGGATTTAGTGACATGTGCACTTCATTTGACGATCCAAATCTGTCAACGTCTGAAATACAAAAGTTTATCAGCGACTTTGATTGCTGTAGTAGCTACAACTTCTATGAAGGGTATCTAGAGTATGAATACGAAGCAATGGATGGAAAGACAGTTTCCGGAAAAATATACGAGGTCAAAGGTGATGGCTTTAATGAAGAAACTGACATGCTCGGCATGAAAGTTACATATCTAGAGCCAGAGAGCATGCCTAATACGAGTGAAAAGGCATTGTACGTATGGGGCATTGAAGCTCCAGAGGATTTGTGCCATATATGGAGCAATGTTGAAAATTTTGACCCGTCAAAAATAACTGTGGAATTGAGAAAGGCACCAGATTTATACAAGGGAATACGACAGGCTACAAGCTACGAATCGGCAAAATGCCATCTCACAAGGCATGCCGACGGAAAAGAACTTATTCCTTCTGACATTGATATTGAATCCTACAGAAAACAACGCGATGAACAGGAAGACTGCGGAACAAAGGTGGGAGAATGGTACACAAGGATTGAAATTGTTACCATTGAATATGACGGAAGGACGCGTGACACTGAAGATACATACGGCGATGGTGCCGGAAGTTACTTTGGAGTCTACAGATATTACAAAAACCAAATGACAACCTATGAAATTGCATCGGATGAAGAGGATGAGGAATCTGACACTGATGAGTAGATTCAAGTGATTGCATTATCGTGCTAAAAACGACCTATGTAGCCAATGCTCTCCAAACGACAATGGTGAAACAAGTGAAAACATTTATTGTAACAATCATCACTTTCATTAGCATGAATTTTGTATTGCCATTATCACATGCAATGGAAGCAAAAGACATTTTCAAGCTTGCTAGTTCATCTGTTGTCCTAATAGAGTCATACAGTGAACAAGGTAAACAAACTGGCATTGGGACAGGATTCGTTGCAGGCAATGGTGATAAAATTGTTACGAATGCACACGTTGTAGCAAATTCAAAGTATGTAAAATGTAAAATTTCTTCTGAAGAAATAATCACCATAACAAAGCTTACATACATAAACTTTGACCATGACATTGCCATACTAAAATGCTCAAGGTCGTTAGAACCACTTCGCATTACCGATTCTAGCGTCGAGGTCGGAGAGAATGTATTTGTAATTGGCAACCCACTCGGATTGGAAAAAACGCTTACGACTGGGATTGTGAGCGGTAAAAGACTATATAAGGGCTATGATTTTTTACAAATTTCAGCACCAATATCACCAGGAAACAGTGGTGGTCCGGTTTTAGATTCTAACGGAAAAGTAATTGGCATTTCAACATTCATGCTCACTGAGGGACAAAACTTAAACTTTGCGATTGATGCAAAAGCAATCACAAAACTTATTGACATTGACACTACAATGGAACTTGCAGGAATAAGCAAGACACCTCAACAAGCAAGCAAGCAAACTCTTCCACAATTCAAAATTCCAGTTGCTATGGACTTGGTATTTGGAAATTTTAATCTTGCATACAATGCTTCACTATGGAAAAAAACTGACATTTGGTACAATGATTCATGGGTGCAGATGGGTAAACATAATGGATATAGCGTTGTGTACCCAGTGAAAAGCGAAAAAATAACTGAAGATGGACTTGAAAAAATAATACTATTCTTAAAGATTGCTCCTTACATAGACTTTGACTCTGGAAGAGGATCTCAACCTTATCTTGGATATATTGTATTCTCTTGTTCTGATAATAAATGGCTCGTTGACCACTATAAGTTTGCAATTGAAAAATTCGGAAGATACGGCTCAATACCAGACCCTCATGCTGTAAAGCTTGGTCCTAATAAGACTGGATTTTACCTTGAAGAAGAGTCTGGTGGTCAAGGGCAGGATGCAGCAACAGCTTTTTTATATGCATTAAACGCTGGGAGTCCAACTTGTGTTTTCAAAGTTAATACGAAAGATGGTTACGAAGGGATTGGGGGGTTAATTAACTACAACAATGAAACGACGTGGAGATTTTTAGACAATACAAACGAAGGATATTACAACATTGAGACGATAACCAGGGGAACGTCACTCGACAAATCGAAATCTAAAGCAGTTATTTGTAATTCGAAAATTATGTACACCTTCAACAAAGATAGATACTTTAGAGTTATGCCTGATGGAAATACAATTGGTAATGTGCAGCGCCTCGTAGAGTCATTGTTAGCTGTCAAAGATGTTAATGGAGTCGATGCAATATCAAGCTATTACTCTGACATGGTTTCCTTTTACGGCAAACAACTTGGAAGAGATGAGATACTCAAACAAAAGAAGGACTATATCAAACGGTGGTCTCAATTAAATTACAAGCTTTTGGACTTGGACGTTCAACAAACAAATGAAGCGGATGTAAAGCGTGTAATCGGAACTGTTGAATTTTTTGCAAAGAATTCCATGAAAGAAGCATCTGGTGTCACTGAATCAATTTGGACTGTAAGAATATCTGGAGATTCACTTGTCATTTTAAGTGAAAGCTCAAAGGTACTGCAACGTTACTAAGTAGACTTTGAATGCTACCATTTATATTTCTCACAAATCTCTCAGCAAAGCAGTCTCCACATCTGCCGATGTAATTCCCAAATAACGCATTGTTACCCTTGGGCTTGAGTGGTTAAACCGGCGACAGATAATTTCACTTGAAGCACCAAACCGAGAGTGTTGAATATATCCCCAAGTCTTTCTCAACGTATGAGTCCCGTAGTTCCCTTTCAAGCCCACCGCTCTGCACCAGCTTTTCACCATCCTATTGCACGCCTCGACAGTCAGATGCCCCCCACCCTTGCGTGAGAAGAACACATACGAGTCAGAATTCGGCTTGTATGCGTCGAGGTACTCTTGGAAAACCTTGAAGACAGACTTGTTGACCATAAGAACGTTCTGCTTCCCAGTCTTCTCCTCGACGATTGGAAGAGTATCACCAATCTTGAGTCCTAGAAGCTGTGAGACCTTCAGTTTGAGAATGTCACCGATCCGAAGACCGTTGTTGATACCTAGAACGAAGAGAAGTCTGTCTCTGACATTACCGTTAAGGATCTTCTTGATGTTCTCAACGGCGTTGATGTCTCTAATTGGCTCGACGTTCATGTGTTTTCCCCTTGCGTGAACAGTGAAAATCAACTTTGTTGGTCATCGGATAAGAAACATGACATTCACTGGCAAGAGCTTTCCCACTTTGTCGGTAACTACCTATAATCTTGTGCCAACTTAGTGAATGTCAACTTTGACGCAGAAGTTGATATTCGGAGAATCACCAGATCCAAGTCGTTGTGATGAAAACACCGTGGTAGCCTTGAAGTAGGAAACAAAGAGTTGCCTTGTCTAATACTGGAAATTGCCTTTTGCCTTTCACCTAGCGTAGCGATGTGTAAACCTTGGTTTATATATGGTTTATTATTGGTCTAAGAGGATATACAACTTCAGCAATCTCTTTCCATATCATATGCGGAGACTTCAAGATTCATCCGATCGATGAGCACTTTCATCGGAAGGATGTAGACGTTCATCCTTGAGATGCAGAATTATCAATTTTTTCATCCACCGAACGCCTACATCATCCTTCCGATGATATGACATTGATACGCATCACATGGATGCGATGCTCTCCAACAACTGCTCATCCGTCATATTATCTTCTGACTGGTCATCAACTTCTTCAACAGGCTTGGTCACAACAACTTGCTTGCCTTCACCCAGTCTCGACCCAATGAGTTCCCTCGTAAATTCATCAAGTACCCACGACCGAACATCAAGAACAACTTCTATTTCATCATCATGAAGCCTGATGAACCCTTTACTATTCAATTCATCCAGATATTTTCTGACGTTACGACTGTCTATTCCTGTAAGGAACACGATATCCCTGTTCCTGACAGCCCTTTTGAGGCGGTTGAACCTGATTGTTTCATTCAGGATTGCCATGTAGACTCTTTTTGAGGGGTCACTTATAGCTTTGGTCATAAACAGATGCATCACAAGGTCTGGAATACGAACGTATCCTTTGCCCATAAGATTTGGATCAAAATCTCTCTTCTGGTTTACACTCTGTTTTTTTCTTTTATAGTTGAACATGTTTATACCTCATTTGTATCAGGAACGAGACAAAGACAGAAGTTCGTCTCGTTCCTGACTGTTAGATGTCATTGTCAATTCTTACATTTCTCAATGAGCCATCTGTCTAACGCCTTGCGCACCACCTGACTCAAAGAAACGTCTTCTTCCTTTGCCAACTTCGCCAGCCATTGCTTCTGAAACGATGATGTATGAAAGGTGACTCTGACATCCTTTTCATGAGTATCGCCAGAATACAAACCCGTGTACTGTTTCATAAGGTCACTTCCATACCGTAACGTCCTTTTTACCCGTCTCAATCGCATATCCTTTTCCAAACAGTTTCTGCACCAGCTCCAAAACCTTTTTGACTAAAGGGTCTGTCGCCTTATAGAATTCAACTTTGATGACGATATCTTTGTCCATAAGCTTATCTCTCCTGAATGTGCGACACATTCGCAGCAACACCAATGCACTTTCTCAGCACCGCTTCGTCGCCTGAAGACGCACCTGCGAGTATGAGTACCATGCTCGAAACTATGACTCCGACCTGAAACATTGATTGCGCTCCGCCAATGCGACTAGCCAGTGCCTTTGAGTGCCTCAGCGCCTGACTATCATCAAACGCTCTTCCTGAATTAGCCTTGCTCTTCAATAGCGACATTACAGACCATTCATCCAAAGTTGTGAATGGCGATATCTTCTTGTCATCCATGTCTTTCAGGTACTTCCAAAAGGTCTCATCGTGTGAATCCTCATACATAGAAATGTCCTCCCATTTTGATATACCGTATTTATCAAAACGAGATGACAAAGGCAGATAAGGTCATCGCTGTCGACCTGTACAAGGATATCAGACAAGGTCAGTGTGTAAACGTACCGACAGTGAAAATGGTAACTGCTATTCTTGCAATGCGGGGAGACGGTTCAGGCGAGAGAGAGCAACCATCAGAGATGGATGCTATAAAAAGAAATCGCGGAGATTTGACTAGGATCAATCCTACTCAGAGAGGCTAGGTCAGAGTATGGAGAAGAATGCTAGAGTCCGACCTTCTCAAGTTGTGCCTTCTTGCTCTTGATACCTTCGACAAGACACCACCTTACAAAGTCAGTCATATTGACCTTTCCAGTCTCCTGAGTGCTCAACTTGGCACATAGAGTTCTGATCTCCTCCTTCATCTCGGAAGAAACAGGAACAGATATCTTTTTATCCAAAGCTGTTGAAATCATTATACATCTCTCCTGAGTTTTGTCAACGACATTGAACACTTATGACTTCATCACATCTCATCACATCATGTCATATGTCAACACCTGCAATCGCATTTCAAGAGATAACATACTGTAATACTTTGTAAAAATTCTTGAAAAATGTCCGCCGCGTGCTATACTGTATTTTGTCGGTGAGGCAAAGATGAAATAACACTGCGACAAAAGGATTAGGGTTATGGACAACTGGAAATCTACCGAGGAAAACCTGAAGTCTTACTGGGATGGCTATACTACGTGCTATTATATAGCAGATATGCAATCTGGAATGCCAATGCCATGCGATGCAGCGTTAATTTTCAATAATCAACGTAATACATCATGCTCAGAATGCGATTGGTTAGCATGCCCTGGGAGAGCAAAAAACAATATGTTATAACTCATTACCATAAAAGCACTATACTTTTACAAACTATTAGTACATGCAACTGATAGCATGGAGAGCGACAAATGGTTCTGAATCAACTACGTTGTTCTCCATGCAAATGTTGTTGTACTTTTTGATCAATACAACAGATATTACAGATACATATCCATCACATCTCATCGCATGATGTCACATGTCAACACCTGCAATCTGAACTAATCGGATAACATGCTGTAATACTTGTTGATTTTTGTTTCGACGGGTCAGCGTCTTTGATAAAGTCATTCTCGTGAGGTGAGGAAACACTAACCGAAGGGGAATGACCATGTTACTTGATTCTGATAAAGCCAATAAAACCAAAATACTTGTTGATACAATCTCCAGAAAGCTTGGTTACTACAACCATATGACTTCCCGTGAGTACACCCTTGCAAAGAAGTTTGAAGAAATCCAAGGGAAAAGCGGTAAGTATAAACAAACCGAACTGGATGCGGTGAAAAGGATGATTTTCAATCCTTCTGATCCATCAGAGGTTTTGAATATCAAGCCTAAGTTGACTTATGTAAACTCTTCAATGAAGTCTGGGATGAAGACTTTCCAGATTCTCCGTACGTTTTGTACAGCCCATGAAAATGTTAGCAGAATTGGAAGAGCTTTACGCTACTTGGTCACCGACGAAGTGACTGGTAAATATATTGGTATGATACACATCAGCTCTGACATGGCACAGCTTGGTCCCCGTAACAAGTACCTGGGTATATCGGAGCAAATCAATTCCCGCGACTGGAAGTGTCTCGATCATATTGCAAACTGCTATACGCTCGTCCCGATGCAGCCGTTTGGATATAATTACATGGGTGGAAAACTCATTTCTTTGCTTGCATCCAGTAATGTGGTCGAAAACGACTGGAACAAAGCGTATGGAGACAAGCTTGTTGGACTTTCAACAACAAGCCTCTATGGAAGTTTTTCCCAGTACTCTAACCTCAAATACTGGAGAAAAACAGGTCACCTCGACAGCACAGTAGCCTTCAAACTACCTGACGTTGAGTTTGAAATGTTGAAGAACTGGGCAAAAGAATATGACTATGAAAAGTACTATTACTATATGGAGAAAAAGAAACCGAGCGGAATGCCCTTTGTGCGCGACAACAAGAACCGCTTCTTACAGTATATGTTTCGTAAGCTCGGTTTCAAGACCAATGACTTCCAGTGCTCACATCAGCGCGGCACGTTCTTTTGTTCCTTGTTCAATGAAACCCCCGAGTTTTTACAGGGGAAAACCGACTTTGAAAGCCTGACTCGGAGGTATGACAACTCGGTAGAGTCTCTGACCGCTATGTGGAAAGAGCGTTATGCCAAGAAGCGCCTTGAAAAGCTTGAACAGAGCGGCAATCTCAAGTCTGAGATCCTCTTCTACGATGGTATGCTCAGCACTGAGAACTGGGATGATGCGAAGTCACTCTACCTGACCGCCTAACGAGACGGGGAGCGGCATGCAACGCATGTCGTTCCCTTTTCTCTCAGGATTGACTAGGATCAATCCTGTCGATCAGGACAGGCAGGACTAAGGTTCAAATTGCTGCGCTCACTTTGACGAAGGTAGGCGGCATCTCAACCGCACTGGTCATGTCTTATTAAATTGAATTGAGCGTTTGCAATCATTCAATAGACTGGAGGGTGGCATTTGTTTTTTGAATCATTCACAGTATGGCACAACAACCTATTGTTGAACCATATTTTCGGTGGAATTTTTACTGTTTTGATTGTCGGTCTGCTGTTATCGTCATTGGCTTTATACATGGGGGCAAAAATCTCGCGCATTCAAAAGGCGAGCTATCGTGGAGCGATATATTCAACGATAATCTCAGGCGGAGTTTGCTTCTTCTCAAACATGGTTCTATCTACCATTCCAATACTCGGAAATCTTGCCGCATTTTTCATCTCTTTTCTATTGTCTGCGGCTGTCACCAGTTCTATTTTTAATTGTTCATTTTCTAAAGGGCTGAGTGCAGAAATTATTCGGTGGATTGTTTCCGCTGCACTAGGGATAATGCTTTTTGTTGGCTCGTGTGCTGCTATAATCAGCACGTTTCAGGATGCGTTTACTAAGGATATGAATGGACAGAAGATAGAAATTGAAATTGATCGTCGGCACAAGCCACATGACACTTTGAAGGATAAATCTTGGCGAACTCAGACGTTTACCACTCAAGGGTCATTCTTGAGAGGACAGTGCTGATAAACGTGGGGTTAGAGTTTTTGACTTACCACTTTACGCCAAAATATGGCGACAATGGATCTTACAATTTCCACCTTAAGTCTCACCAAAAACACGACGCATATAATCTATATCAATGACAGCTCGTTGCGACAATAGTGGAGGAGCAAAGCCCTCCTCCACTATTGTAGTCACCTCAATGCCCTGAACGATGTGACACGTGAGACTTATGAGACTTATGCGAATAGTGAGAACGGTGAGCAGCAATTTCCGAAGTTTGATCAGAAGCAATCATCTGAATTGCTTTATCAAAATATAAAGCAGTACCATCAAACTTATGGTTGCTCACTTTGAAAGTTACAGGTGCCGAAGCTTGTACCTGCAACGGAGAAAATCCAAAAAAAACTATAAACAAGCTGCAAAAAGAAAATGCAATCAGGAGAATTTTCTGCATGACACCTCCTTTTCACAATGAAGACATAAAAATTGAGAACCACAAGAAACAAAATTACTTAAAAAACCATATTACATATTAAAATAACGACTCAATATCCGGACCGATGTGAAGCATGAGACTGGTGAGAACCATGAGAATAATGAGACTGATGCTGTGCAAACTCAGCAGGTTGAGTTGATGACAAGTGCTTAATCGCAGTGTCAAGATGCAAAGCTTGAGTATTCACATTAGACTTAACAACATCAACATTAACTGGAACAGATGCTTTCGCCAGAATAGGCGAAAAACCGAAGCATACGGCAAACAAACTAAAAACAGAAAGAGTAAATCCAACAAGTTTTCTCATACGCTCTCCTTATTAATGACTTATAGGTTTTACATTTGAACTAACATGTCCGGATGTCGCAAAAAAACCACAACAGTCATTGAGAACTAAACAGTTTTCGCAGATAGGAAGATAGCAGTTCTTCCATTGAGAAATAGACTTTGCAGCGAACTTCCAACCAGACTCATCCAAAAGACATAGTGGAACATTGTAAATAGAAACATTAATTTTCGACCTAGAAAGATGTTGAACTGCTCTTAATAGTTCATCCTTATATTCAAGGGGATCAATCCAAACTGAATCAAAATGATCCTGTGCAAACCCAGTAATCTCAAGACCCATATATGCAACGTGTACAACAAAGGGGAAATTTTTCTGAACAAAATGAGCAAACGGAACATTCTTGAGAAATTACTTTGAGTAATCACAAAACGAATTTCAATATGAAGACCAACTCTTGCTAGGTTTTGGATACCGTATATTGTTTTCGCGAAACCATCGTGAGTATTGGTAATAGAATTATGTGTTGAAGACGTGTCCCCATGCAATGATATGCAAAATGTCGTTTTTTTAGGTGCACAATCAAAAATTTCTTGTACGAATTCAAAATCAGAAAATGTTTGTCCGTTAGTAAGCACATCTAAGCATACGTTTGGGAGTTTAGTTTTGATAGCTTTTAAGTATCCTAAGAATCGTGCTTTATTGATTGTAGGCTCACCTCCTGTGAGACAGACCGGCTTGTCATAATTAAGCGGAAGCAAATTAATAACCGCTTCATTAATAAAATCAAGCAATGCAGAGTCAGGCTTTGGCGGCTGCGGACACATAACGCAGTTACAATTACATTTTTCAGTTACCAGCAAAGAGTTGCTAGAACTGTTATACTCCCATAAGACCGAGACATTTCCTTCTTCGTCAAGAGAGACAATATCTCCATCGTTAAGGTAGCATGCATCTTCATAAGGCAGATCACATACTGAGGGAGACAGTAGTGACGCCAGTGAACCTTTAGTAGACACTATCCCTGAGTAGCCGAAGCCGTGCCCATCATCACTTACTAATATCCGTGAGGGACGCTTAAGTAACGGCAATGGAGATCGTGTAACAACCCCTACAATACGACGAGGTATGCGCCTTGGAGTTCCTTTGAAAGTTTTCATATTAATTATTTCGAGTTATCCACGACCAAAATATATCTAGTTCGTCATCACTCGCACGTTGCAATAAAGAAAAAAGATGTTCAAAAATGCCAATGTGTTTCTTGCAGAAGAAACTTGTGGGCTTGTGACCGACTAAATCACCTGTCTCCAGGTAGTTTCGAATTGGATCTGCCCCGCAATACGGCTTGTAGGCACACCAAGAGCAACCGGGTATTGTGTCTAAGCAAGATTTTTTGATGATATTTTTTAGTTTTTCGCTTGTAAAAACCTTTTCATAAGGATCATGCGAAACGTTACCGAGCCTAAAATAATCATCTCCCATCCTTGCTAACATTCTTGCTTCATCGGCTGGATAAATATCACCATTGTAGTCATAAATGACACCACTAATTCCAGTCCCAGCTGGAGACTGAAGATCAACAAATCCAGTAGGAAAACTGGTCAATATGCGCGTCAATAACAACTGAGTATAGTATTCTACAAAAAAATCCCCGTTTTTGTTGATTTTAATTATATAATCCAGTCCTCTCTTATAGAACTCAACAAATTCTTCTGCTGTATACCCAAGTTTTGAGGCTTGTTCTGATGCAAACCCGTAAGGGTTTAGGGCTCTAAAAAAAATACCATCAAAATTCATCCTTCGGTATTCATCTACAATAGACTCGACCTTGTCGATGTTCTGCTTAGTTACAGTTAATAAGGTAGAAACGTTTACACCCTTAGATCGTGCAAGCTCAATTTTTTCCATCACCTTGTTGTAACTACTTTCACCATTCCTCAATATCCTGTTGCAGTCATGTTCTTCTTTTGAACCATCGAGAGAGCTTGAAATGGCGATATTATTCCTGCTGATAAACTCCAACTGATCATCTGTGAGGAGAGTGATGTTGGTGCAAATCACAAACTCTAAATCTTTTTTTATGTTATGGTTTATCATTTTTGCATAATCAACTGTTTCTTTGATTGTCCTCCAATTCAGTAGCGGTTCACCACCTTGAAATTCAATTTTAATTGATTGCGATGGTGTCTTGAAAATGAAATCGACAATTTTACATGCGGTATCAATTGGCATGTCATACTTAGAAGCTTCTTCAGGCTCACATGACACTTGGCAATACTCACATCGTTGATTGCACCGTACAGTTATCACCATCATGTGCAAAACTGTGAAATTTCTTAAAAATCCTTTTCGTGTACGGTACTTTGTAGCTGCTAAATTTAAAGACAAACTAGTTTTATATTCTGAAATGAACTGTGAGCTCACTAAGTCTTTGTATATATCACCAGAATTATCTAGTTTATATGTAAGAAATCCTTCAAGCTCATTTGGACTCAAATAATAAAAATCCCCTCCATCGTTTGTTAAGAGGTAGTCTCCGCTGTTAATCTTTGTATAGCTGTGCGGAAGTATGAGATACGGCTGATTATTCACACTTGATATCCATTTTCCCGTCTTCGACAGGTAAGAATGCCTGCCTGACGATCAATTCTTTCATATTTCCGTATCTTTTTTCAAGATCCAATCTTATCTGTTGATCTAACGTCTCATTACAAAAACATTTCAAGTCATTTTCTATATTGCATTCACAATCTGGCTTCGGATCAAGTATTAATATAACTTCATGAGCATCAAATGGTTTCATTAGTACAAAGTAATTGCCAGAAAACTTAAAGGCAGCAGCCCTAATTGCTTCCAATTCATACAGTTCGTTATTAAATCTAACGTACAAAGTACCATCATCTAACTGACTTATCATTCCATCATGCATTATGCCACCAACACCTCGTAATTACTGATCTTTTCTGAATATAGATTTGTAACGGTTTTTTTAAATTCTTAAGCTTGATTTGGTGCATTTGGAAGAAAAAAATGGACAAGCGAAAACCATACCTAGGAAGTCATGTATACACATTATCCAATGATCGATTTTTTATATTATTCTTGTTCCAATTCTTCAATCTGGCGCTTCATCTTTGCAATAAACTCTTTCTTGTTGTCCTCTGACCGCTTGAATGCTTCTACAATATCCGCTGTGCGTAGATGCGAGTACCGACGTTCAACCATTGTGGTATCTACGTGACCGACCGTACTAGCAATCATCTGCATGGGAATATCTGGGCGCTTCATCATTCTGGTGATGAACAGATGCCGTAGCGAGTACATCGAGATATCCTTCTCAATGCCACACGCCTCCAAACTTTTCTTAAAAGCCTTGTTGATATTCTTAATTTGGACGCCATTGTCGTTGACAAATACAATATCGTTGTGACCTTTTGGAATGTTTTGCCTATTGCCAAGTTGCTCTATGATTTCCCGTGCTCTGCCAACAAGTGGAACGCTGGAATGAAGAGGGGTTTTCCCTTTGCTCTTCCTATCTCTAATGACTACATACGATTTTAGGAGGTCGACATCACCCCACGTGATCCTACACAGTTCTGATGGGTATCTAATCCCAGTATTATTGACGAAAGAAATTATCTGCCAGTAATAGGGGTTCTCTTTCATCCAGTAGTCTTCAAGAGCGAGATATTCATCTTTTGTTAGGATGTCTTCACGAATCCTTTCCTTTTTGTTCTTGAACACTGGAACATCTTTACCCTGCAAGGCGTTCATGTATCTCTTTGCATGTCTCAAGATAGAACCGATCAGGGTACATTCTCTGTTTATTTCAGAGTTTCCCACAGTATCAAATGTTCTTCCAGTAACTTTTTTTCCATCCCTAACGTATACCTGTTTTTTCTTTGCGGCGTGTGTCTTGTAGTAATTCACCCGCCATTCTTCATACTCAAGAAAATCTTTCGCCGTGAAGGAGTCAATGGATTTGCTACCAAGTTTCTCAACCAGATATCTTGACTGCCTTGTATATTCCTTCAAGGTCTTTGGTGCGATGTTACCTTCCGTCAACTTGTATTCCAAGAACTTCGCCACTGCGACCTCAAACTTAACGCTGTCACCCTTTTGCGCTTTCGGATCTTTCCCCTTCTTTACGCCAAAGTAGATTTCAGAGACTACATCAATAGCTTTGTCAACCGAATCAGTTCCAGTCGAACCTCGATAAGATTTTTTCTTGAAAGTAAAGTAATAATAGATATTTGCGTTCGTTCCGTTCTTATAGAGCGTAATTTTGTAAGGATGCCGAAGCTTTTCTATCACGTTGGTTTTTGTAGTCATTATTTCCGCCTCCCAGGTGAAAGGTTTGTGAAAAATCTTTCCACCTGAAATAGGTATAACATGCTGGAATGACTGTGTAAATATAATCGATTTGACGTGGTGAAAAATAGGCTGTAGTCAGCTGAAATCAATCGACAATTTTAAGGTGCATCCACTTCGTAATCAGCAGGTCAGGGGTTCGAGTCCCCTCGCTGGCTCCAGAATAAGACAGGGCTCCAGTTTTTTACTCGGAGCCCTTTTTCTTTGTGAGCACTTCCGCTTTAGCGTTCCTTTTCGACTGAATACAGATAAGCCACGATACATTTCACCCGTTGTTTCGACAGGACGATACATGTACTCTGTCGCTATGAGGCATGAAGATGCCTCCACAGAATGGCATGGCCCTGAAACCGGCCTTGTGGTTGGTTCCGGGCGAAGCGGCAACACCTTCTTCTGAAATGTTTTCTTGCCGAGCCCCTTCGGGAATGGATTTCTTCAATGATACAGATGTCGACCCAATACCTTACCGAACTCGAACGCCTCTACAACGTATACAAAGACAAACCCCGCAACGAGCCAGCCACCATCACCTTTATGGACTGGGTCTTCGAAGTCCCTGATCCAATAGGCTTTCTCTATCAGGCCAAGGAGATCATGGCCCATGGAATCTATGATTTTCCTTGCAGCATACCAAACCCTGTAATCCTGGACTGCGGAGCCAACGTGGGTGTCAGCGCTGTCCATTTGGCCACCCGCCATCCGGATGCACAGATGCTCCTCTTCGAGGCCGACCCGGCCATAACCGGCTATCTGGAACGCAATCTTTCCCGAAACGGCCTTGGCCACATCCCGGTTATACAAGGCGCGGTCTGGGTACACGGCGAAGGTATGGAATTCACGCCGGAGGGCAGCGAAGGCGGGTCCATCCTGGGGGTAGGCCCCAGCATCCGGGTAAACTCCTTGCGGCTGCGCGATGTCCTCACAGGCCTTGAGCGCGTGGATTTCCTCAAGATGGACATCGAAGGGGCTGAAGCGGACGTCCTCGCCGACTGCGCAGACCTACTCCCGAGAGTGGGGTTCGCTTTTGTCGAGTGCCATTGCTGGCGCCATAGGCCTCAAACCCTCCACCAGGTGTTGGCTGTTCTCGCCCAGGCGGGGTTCAGATACTACCTTGAGAACATCTGGCCGGGAGATTCTCCGTTCATTCGCGGAGGCGGCGGACCGGCAATGGATGTGCAGGCGAACGTCTGGGCCAGACGGAAATTCACCAGCGAATAATGCTGATACCTTCAGGACTCCTCCAACGGCTCAATCAGGAACAGATTGTGCGGCCATTGTCGCCACGAAACCCTACCCCGAGCAGTAGAATACCAGGCCGAATAGCATGCATTTTCGAGGGGGGAAATGAATATTTGCAGTGCATTCATGCAATTTACTGACGTTCGACCACTGCCAGGAAATTCTACAAATGCACTTTTTATGAATTAAAACTGCGTTTTCCCTTAATACAAGATTTTTAGTAAAAATGTGTAGTCTGAAATGACAAACATTCATTTTTTAAAAATTATCCACTCAAAGGCCCTTTACATTTTTTAATATTAGCATATGAGATTCTTTCGAGCCATTCAACGAGCATGACTTTTTTGAACCTTGGGCTTTTGCGATGTGCAGCTCCAAGCGATACGAAAAAAATGCCAAAAAAGGGAGCAATAGCCCATGTCTAAGAAACTCTATGTCGGAAATCTTTCCTTCAGTTCCACTGAGGACGACATCCGTAACCAGTTCGCCACCTTCGGCGAAGTCATCAGCGTTAGCCTGATCACCGACCGCGAAACCGGCCGCCTTCGCGGCTTTGGTTTTGTCGAAATGGACGACGAAGGCGCCAAGGCTGCCATCCAGGGGATGGACGGCAAGGAATTCGGCGGCCGCAATTTGAAGGTCAACGAAGCCGAAGACAAGCCCCGCGGCGGCAGAGGCGGCTCCGGCGGCGGAGATCGCCGCTGGTAGGCCCCAAGGCCCCTTCGAGCGTATACAGGTAAGAACAAAGGGCCAGGACTCGTTCCTGGCCTTTTTTGTTTTCCCCCTGCCCTCCCCTGAACGCCTGGAACACGCAGATCAAATACGAATTGGTTGCAAAGGCTTTCAACTCCTGCAAGGTCTCTCTGGCTGCCGGTGATGCTTCCCAAAGAATGGAGCGTCCCCAACGGGTATCGCCCCCTGAGTATTCACCCGGAAGAAAACGACCAATCAATGGTTGACGTATTCGTTCTCTCCAAAGCAGAACTGATCGCGCTTGTGTTGCATCATTGTGGATCGCATCAAATCCCCTTGTGGCTGCTCAGCCGCCCAGGAAAGCAAAGAACACATGAAGACATTACTTGATGCTCTCATCGCCACCCTGAGCGCGGGCGAGCAACTGGTCACGGCCACTATCGCCTCCAGGCATGGATCGGCCCCGCGAGCAGCGGGTTCCAAGATGCTCGTCCATGCCAATGGGGACATCATGGGCACCATCGGGGGCGGGCAATTGGAAGGAAGAACCCTGGTCCAGGCGCGGGCAGTGTTCGAATCCGGCCACCCCACCCTTCTCCGTTTCGACCTTGACAGTGCTGAAGCCGCGGAGTCCGACATGATCTGCGGGGGCACGGTGGAGATACTCCTTGAACGCATCGATCCGGACAAAGCTTCTCTGGACCTTTTTCTGGAGCTCTCTCGCATCTTGGCAAGGGGAGAGAACTGCCTGCTCGTGACCCCATTGGGCTTTCAGCAATGCCCACACTCCGTTCCAGACTCCAAACGCATTCTGCTACCGGAGGGCAGGCTCCTTGGGGAGCCTTTGGATGAACCGACCGCTAATGCCCTTCTGCAAAGAGGATGCTCCTTCAAAACTCCCGAGATGTTCGAGACCGGCAGCCAACGCTATTTTCTTGAGCCGTTTGTCTCATTGGACACCCTCTATCTCGTCGGAGCGGGGCATGTCTCCCGTTCCACAGCCTTTTTTGCCGATCGAGTGGGCTTTCGGGTGGTAGCCATGGACGACCGGGAAGCATTCCTAAACCGCGAACGATTTCCCGAGGCCAGAGAGTTAGTCATTCTTGATTCATACAAAGAATGCTTTGCTGGTCGAAATCTGGGGCCTTCCGACGCAATCGTCATCGTCACTCGCGGCCACTTGCACGATCTGGATTCTCTGGCCCAGGCCCTGCTGACGAGAGCTGGATATGTGGGCATGATCGGCAGCCGCCGCAAGGTCCGGACCGTGTTCGATCAACTCCGGCTGGAGGGAACGCCCGAGCATGATCTCTTGAGGGTGCACAGCCCCATCGGGCTCGATATCGGGGCTGAGACCCCGGAAGAGATCGGGGTGAGCATCGTGGCTGAACTTGTGGCCTGGCGTGCTGCCAGGAGGGGACTCGGGGCCAAGGGAGCCTTGTCAGGGCGCCCGCTGCGCGAACTGAGCACTCTCTCCTGAAAACCGCGCCTCATCACAAGCCTCATTCCAGCCTGTTCTCATTGTGCCCCATTCGCTTGCCGGCTGCCAATCCACAACCGAAAAGGACGGGACGAGTCCCGGCCTTTTCGGTTTGGCGCTGTGAGGGCAGAAAACGCACTCTCACCTTGGAGAGCACAGTCTGGCAACGTTACGGCGTCACAATCACCATGTGCAGGTCGCAGACATTGGTCATGGTAGGACCCGTTTTCAAAAGATACCCGATGGCGTCGAAGAAGTGATAGGAGTCGTTGTTCTTAAGAGAACCGTTGATGGAAAGCCCGGCCTTTTTGGAGAGCTCCACCAACTCGGCCGAGGCAAAAGCGCCAGCGGCATCCGTCGGCCCGTCGGTGCCGTCGGTGGAGGCGGACAGAAAGAAGATGTTCGCACCCTTCTGCTCGTCGCGGGCCAGTTCGGCCAGGAACGCCAGGGCCATCTCCTGGTTGCGTCCGCCCTTGCCTTCGCCCTTCAAGGTCACCACTGTTTCACCACCCGCGATGATGCAGGCCGGTTTCTTCACCAGCATCTCGGTTTTGCGCACGTCCTTGGCTATGCCCCACAGGAACTTGGCCGCTTCCCTGGCTTCGCCCGTAAGGGCGCAGGTCAGGGCCGACGTGTTGTAGCCCTGGCCTCTGGCTGTTTCGCAGGCTGCCAGGAGAGCTGCCTGGTTTGAGCCGATGAGGATATTGGTGGCCAGTTCCGTAGCGGGATCGCCGTATTTCGGGGTTTCCTCGATCTTGCCCTGCACGCCCAAGGTGAGGGTGCGCATCACGTTGGGAGGAGCCTTGTCGTAGAGCTGGTACTTCTCGATGATGGACATGGCCTCTTCGAACGTGGTTTCATCGTAGCTGGTAAGTCCCGAGGCGATGGTATCGAGCCTGTCGCCAACCACGTCGGACAGGATGAAGTTCAGGCTCCGGGCCGGCTGCATGAGACGCAGGAGCCTTCCGCCCTTCACGCCGGAAATGTGTTTGCGGATGCAGTTTATTTCACCGATGTCCGCACCGCAGGCCAAGAGGGCCTTGGTCATGTTCTGCTTGTCGGAAAGAGTGAGGTTGATCGGTCCGTCCGGGTGGTCCAGAACCAGGGGACACGGCAGCAACGCGGACCCGCCCCCGGAAATGAGGTTCAAGATGAGGGTTTTGTCGTCGGCTTCGCGCACCAGATCGGCGATGCGTTGGGCCGCGCCCACGCCCTGCTCGTCCGGGGTGGGATGCCCGGACTCGATCACCTCGATATGCTTGAGAGGCTCCGCATGGCCGTACTTGACCGAGATGAGCCCCTTGGTGATCCTGTCCGCGAGGATATCCTCCAAAGCCTTGCCCATTCTCGCCGACGCTTTTCCCGCGCCGAGCACCAGGATACGGTTGTAATCGCCCAGATTCACTTCATGGCGTTCGCCTTCAAAAGAGACAGTAAGCCTGGAGCCCTCCAACTTCACGTGGTTGAGGATCATCTTATACGGATCAACCCTGTCCAGGGCCGCCATGAACATCTGGCGAAGGTGCTCGAATTCTTGCATTGGGCTCCTCTCCTTTCCTTGCCCGCCCGGGGCCGGGCATGAGCCCGGCCCCTGCGGCGGAATGTATTCTATCAGACTGTCCAAGGCCCCGCTAGGGCAGCATCCACTTCAGGACATACGCCTGGGCGATGGTCAGCACGGACAGCACCAGCACCATGGCCAGTGAATGAAAGAGGTTGAAGCGGAAGATGTCGCCTTCATGTCCCACCAGGCCGGTGGCAGCGGTGGCCACGGAGATGGACTGGGGCGAAATCATCTTGCCGGTGACGCCACCGGTGGAGTTGGCGGCCACGCACAGTTCGGGGCTGACGCCGATCTGCTGAGCGGTGGTCTTCTGCAGGTTGCCGAAAAGGGCGTTGGACGAGGTGTCGGAACCGGTCAGGAACACGCCCAGCCAACCGAGAATAGGCGCGAAGAACGGGAACATGACCCCTGTGTTGGCAAAGGCCAGGCCCATGGTGGCCGACAGTCCGGAGTAGTTGTACACATAGGCGATGGCCAGAATCATGGCTATGGTGATGATGGGGAACACGAGCTTCTTGATGGTGCTGCCAAGGCAGGCGATGGCCTTTCCATAGCCGTAGTTGGGCATGAACGACACGGAGATGAGCCCGCCGATGAGCACCGCGGTGCCGGCGGCGGAACCGAAGTTGAAGTTGTATATGGCCGGATACAACGCCTTGGCGGCGGGAATTCCCTCAGGAACGATAGGAGGCATCTTCATGACCAGGTTGTGGAGCCCGGCCCACTGGAAGGTGGTTCCGAAGGGAGCCAGGAAGGCTTTCACGCCCTGCAAGCCCCACAACAGCACCATGATGGCCAGAACGATGTAGGGTCCCCAGGCGCGCAAGACCTGCCCGGCGGTATAGTCGCACTTGTTCTGGCCGGTGGGGGCGGGCTCATCCGGGAAATGCCACACGGCCTTGGGTTTCCAGACCTTCAGGAGCGCCAGAAGGGCCAGAATGGTCACGATTGCGGACATGATGTCCGGCAGATAGGGACCATGGAAGTTGGAAAAGACGTACTGGGCGGCAGCGAAGGCGAAACCCGCCACCAGGATGGCCGGCATGATCTCCATGGAACGCTTGAAGCCACACATGGTCACGGACAGCCACATTGGCACTATGATGGACAACAGCGGCAGCTGGCGTCCGGCTATCTTTGACAGGGTCATAAGGTCCAGGCCCGTGACGTTGGCGGCCGTGACCAGCGGGATGCCGATGGAGCCGAAGGCCACCGGCGCGGTATTGGCGATAAGGCAGATAGCCGCCGCGTAGGTCGGGTTGAAGCCCAGGCCCACAAGCATGGCTGCGGTGATGGCCACTGGCGTACCGAATCCGGCCGTGCCTTCGATGAATGCGCCGAAGGCGAACGCGATGAACAGAGCCTGCAACCGCCTGTCGTCTGTGATTGATGCCAGCGAATTCTTTATGATTTCGAATTCGCCTGATTCGACGGTCATGAAGTACACCCAGACGCCGCAAATCACGATCCAGACAATTGGGAATATGCCGAAGAGGGCGCCTAAGGCGAAGGAATTGAGGGCCAGTGACACTGGCATCTTCCAAACAAAGATAGAGAGCAGCAGTGCGGTAGTGACAGCGCAGAAAGCGGCCACATGCCCTTTGGCCCGTTTAACGGCCAGAAGATAGAACAGGATGTAGAGCGGAATGCCTGCCACTGCCGCCGAGAGCCAGATGTTGCCAAGCGGATCATAGATCTGTTTCCATTCCATACCGTCCTCCTTGCTTGTTCAACCCGGGATATCCCTGGGATAGTTCCGGTTTTCCTGAGTGACTGCGCATACGGGCGGCCGGAGGCCGGTCCCGCGCTCTGACTGCGCGGAGTTTCCGGGCTCGCTAAGCACTGGCACAAGAGATACGACAGGCTGGCCCGGTATTTTTTCCAATTGGCATGAATTTACCCTTAAATTAAGAGGGGTTTCAATTGACAACTTGACCGAAATATGTCGTCAGTACGCATGGGTTTTTGTGCACATGCACAAAAGGAAAGAGCATGATCATTCCCGACGATCTCGCGCAACAAATTGTGGATTCCGCACAGGGCATTATCCGGTGCAACGTCAACATCATGGACAGGGAAGGGATAATTATTGGCACCGCCCAGCCTGAACGCTACAGGAGCTTCCATAAAGGGGCCCGGGATGTGATCGAGTCGGGTACGGGCGTTGAAATCCGCCCTGAGGACGTGGAGAGGTATCCTGGCTCGCTGCAAGGAGTGAACCTTCCTATCGTGCTTGAAGGCCAGGTGATCGGGGTTATCGGGGTCACCGGAAATCCCGACGCTGTCCGTGGGTCTGCCCGGCTCATCAAAATGATCACAGAACTCATTCTGGAACGTGAACTCATCCAGCAAGAGGCGCAAAGCCGCCTGAGACTTGCGGAACAATTCGTCGAAATGCTCATTGGTGGCGGGGAACAGTACCGCTCGCGCATAGCCCGGACAGCCAAGGTTTTGGACATCGGACTGGAGCTTCCAAGGCTTGTGGCCGTTGCCGACCTTTCGGGATTGCTTCGAGGCTTCTACTCAGAATATGGCTCGTCGGAACTCGTCCTGGAGCGCTCAGCCGAGGCCATTCTCGAGGGTCTTCTGGCATGTGGCGGCATCGGGAGCCAGGATGTGGCAGTCATCCTGGATGAACGCCTCATCATTCTGAAAACCATGCAAGAAAAACAGGCTAGGACAGAAGTACACCTCTGGGGCGAACGCCTCATGGGCGCCTTCGAAGCGTGGGGCGTGGGCAAGGTTGCCTGCGGGTCGGGCGCGGTGGCCCTGGGCCTGGACGAATACCCCCTCTCTTATCGGCAAGCCAGGTATTGTCTTCGCCAAAAGGACGCCAAAAACGCGTTCCGCACCATCTACGACAATTCCTTCACTGCCGGCTATCTGCTGGAACAGGCTTTCGCCGGACCAGCCTCAATGGCCCTGCGCCCTTTGTCCAAAGCGATGAAGGTGGCGTTAACCAGGAAACCCGAGTTGCTCGAGACCATAACCACCTTGGCAGCCAACAACTTTGAAAGCGATATGACGGCGCACGCGCTGGGCATTCATCGAAACACCCTGGCATACCGAATAGCCAGGCTTCGGGACATGACCGGCCTCGACCCCACCAAACGGCACGACGACGCTCTTCTTCTCAAGGCCCTTCTTGCCGAAATGCGTGGGTCTGGGCGCGGATAAGACGTCCGGGCCGCGTAGGGATTTCTCCATTACCAAGGTACTTCGCTCTTTCGTAGCTTCTCAGCTGTTTTGCTGCCCAAGAACACGAGCAACTCCTCCAAAGCAGCCTCTCTCTGCGAAACCCAGAGAGCAGCAGTTTCACCTCATGCATAAAAAGGCGCAGGTTGATTGAGAATCCGGGGATTACACTGTTTTCGCTAAGCTTTTAGCCTGTTGCCCAGATATTGTACAAATACATCTTGTCGCTGGAAATGTAGCAGATGCTTCCGCTATCGATATGGCGCACGTATTTCTTGTCAATGCACACGGAAACGTTGCCGCTGTTTTCCTGGTCTGAAGAGGGGGGGCCACCGCGCCTATGGGTGCCTTGTCCAGGTAAACGCTTCCAGGGATACTTTTGGGGAGAGTGTCGAATGAAATCATATTGGTGATGCATTGTTTGTCGTCCGCTGCGCGGCATTGTTCGCTCATGATAAATGAATCCATGAGAATGAAAAGGAAAGCCCATACAAAAAGACTCTTGCTGAAGTACCGTTCCTGAGGATGACCAGTTGGATTTCTTGGGCTTGTTAGGGGCATTGTGAAGCAAAAGGATGATATTGGCATTCGTATGCCCCCAGAAGGACATCAACTCCATCTTGAAGGCATGTAAACAATCCACGCAAATATTTATTATTTTTAGAAAATACACGTTGTCTGTTCTTTCGCGAATGTGTCACAGCACATATCAGGCATGCCGCAGCCGGACCATCACTCTAAAGCAAAGAGCGTTGCAAAAAAACGCCCCCACCATCCAGGTCAAGGATGCAGCCACGAACGCTTCAGATCCTAATAGTGCCAACGTCGCATAGGCCAAAACGCTGTAGGCTGCGAAATAGCGGTGTCTGGTGCGGCTGATGGCGCGGATATCCTGGCGGGTTAAAACCAAACCGCCCAGCAATGCGCCAAGCGACATGAAAAGCGCTCCGCACAGGAGATAGAAGACCAAGGGAGAAGTGGCGGCGTGGAGCGTGTGAAGGAACTCGTTGTGCAAGCCGAACCCCAGGCCGAATTGCGGGCAAAGGGTCAGTGTGGCAAACCCGGCCCCCGCGCCGGTAAGCGTCAGTTTCGCGTAGACCCACCGGGGCGCGGGCCGGAGGTCTTTGGCCACACCCCGGAGCACAGCCTCATCCACCTCATTGGATGGAGCAACCTGGTCGGTTTCGACAAACTCGGCGAATTGCCTCAGGAATTGCTTTTCCGATGAAGTTCTATTCATCACGGCTCTCCTTGCGCCCCAAAAGGCTGCGCAATCTGCGGATGGCACGGCTTATTATCTGGCGTGAATTGTCCTCCGAGGTACGCATCTCTTGAGCGATCTCGGCGAAGCTCAGCCCCTGGTTGAAGCGCAGTTTCAGGGCCTGGCGCTGGCTTTCCGTTAGCCTGGTGAGCTCCGCGATTAGTGCCTGGGCCGAAGACGCGTCGGACACCGGGGCGCTGTATGTTTCCACTGCTTCCTCGGAAATGGTTACGTAGTTTTCATAGACGGTTTTTTTTCGCAGCGAGTCGATCATCGTGTGTCTCACCAGGGTGAACAGCCATGGCAAAAATGGAACTTCCCGGCGGTACTGATGCCGGTTGCGATGTAGCTTGGAAAACACCGTCTGGAATATGTCTTCCGCATCGCTGCGGTCCTTGAGCTTGTTCATCAGAAAGCCGAACACCCGGCCTTTATGCCGCTGGTACAAGGCCTTGAAAGCCTCCATATCGCCATCCACATAGGACAGCATCAACTCCTCATCGGTCAATTGTCGTCACCTCTTCCCATCCCGGCGTTTCTTCTTCCATAGGCATTCCGGGCTTTAGCCAACAAAGGACATGAGTACGATGATGCGACGTTCGTGCGCTTCATCCCGTATCGCTTCAGATCTTCTCTGGTTTGAATCCGAACAGTGTTGAATCTTTTCTTGGTGTCTCATGTATCAAATACGGTTGCGAGCGGGTTTCTGTGACATGAAAATTTTTATTTTTTTCCTGTCACGAACATCCCTCGGGCTCCGTTCTGACTGACAACGATCACTGATCAGCCAAATTCAAAGGAGACCGACATGAAGACCGTGAGTACGACTGCAAAAAAAGGCATTTTGACTGCAGCGTTTTTTGCTGTGCTGGCCCTGGCAACACCGCAAACGACCTTGGCCCATTGCGATACCCTGGACGGGCCTGTGGTGGGAGACGCCCGCACTGCCATAGGCAAAGGGGATGTCACCCCGATACTCAAGTGGGTACAGCCCAAAGATGAGGCGGAGATCCGCGAGGCCTTCGCGAAGACCATGGCGGTGCGCAAGCTCGACCCCAAGGCGCAGAAGCTGGCTGACACCTACTTCTTTGAAACACTGGTGAGGGTTCATAGAGCCGGTGAGGGGGCCCCGTATACAGGACTCAAGGCAGCCGGTTCAGTTGATCCGGTGGTAGCCAAGGCCGACCTCGCACTGACGGATGGCAGTGTGGATGGCCTCGCCAAGGCCATCGCCGTTCACACCGAAGAGGGCGTTCGTAAGCGCTTCGAACACGCCCTGGAAACCGGGAAGCATGCCCGAGAGAGCGTGGAGGCAGGCAGGAAGTATGTCGAAGCCTATGTCACCTATGTCCATTACGTTGAAGGACTTGCCAATGCAGTGCATGGCGTCCCCCAGCATGCGCAAACGGCCGCTACGGGGGCGCATCAGCACTGATTGAAAGAACTTGGCCGCGAGAGAGAATGAAAGCCTGGGCGGGCGCCTTGCGCAAGGGGTCCGCCCATACGGCTGACACATGGAACCACAATGAAGTCATGGTGCTGGGCGAGCGCCATTCACTCACCGCCGGACCGATTCGGTTCAGCATTGGCCAGGGATACAGGCGGGCGGAGCACGATTATAGACCGATACAGGCCTTCACCAGCTACTCTAATCCCAAAGGCAACGCTGACACAGAACGGTTGATGCGCACGCTCAAGGCAGAGCTGGTCTGGATCAACGAGTTTACGAGCCCTAGCATCTTCCTGGAAGCCTTGGACACCTGGCCCGACGCTTACAACGCAAACTACCTGCACTCGTCTCTCGGCTACAGGTCGCCGGAGGTTTTCGAGGCAGAATACCTTAGCCGCGAGACTCTCTTAGCGGATGCTTGCTAAACTGGGGCAGTACACCCACTCCCAGGAAATAAATACCAGGCACTACTGCAAGACCTTTTTAGCATATACGCCTCTGCCTTGATCAGATAGAAAATACTGACCGCAAGGGACTTGGTATTCATTCTGGCGTCAGCTTGTGGAGGTGAGGGAATGGGACTACTCGACACCGGGCTGTTAGGCCGGGCTCGCGCCATGATGAGCTCGATGAAATCCAAATTCCAGTTCGCATTAAGCAAGCAAGGCAGCGATCTGAAAAGAGTTCGCAATGAATTGTCGCTGGCCATAAAGCGCGCGGAAGAGGCGGAATCTCAACTCAGAGAGTCTCAAGCAGAGAATGACAAGCTGCATGACAAAGTAACCGAGATAAAAAAATCGTGGGATTCTTTTCAGGCAATAGCGAACGACGCGCACAAGATCCAGCAGTTGATCACTGCGTTCAAGCGCATAAAGAGAGAACTGTTAGATAATCGACGTGAACTTGATCTTAGTATAAATACGATTGATGACCTTAAGAAGGAGAACTCTCGATACAAGCTTCTGCTTGCAGACTCAACCGCTGACGGAAAGATTGACGTGAACGCATTGATCGACCAGATTTCATCCTTGAAAAAGGAAAACAGTTCTCTAAAGATAAAGTGCGAACAGCAAGACAGACTTGTCAAAAGCCTCAAGGACAAAGAGGAGAAGCTTGTTGCTTCATTGAAGCGCAAGACATGAATTATATTCAACCACACTCTTGCGTGCTATTAATGGGAGAGCATGGTGAAGATGCCACACAACGGCATAAGCTCCGTACAGAATAAGATTGCCGACGCAAGAGAGATGTGCCTGTCCCGGATCCGCATGATTCCCAGGGAGAAGCGCGATGCCGTGGCCGACTCCATCCTTGCTCTCGCGGACCCGGAATGGTGGGAGAGGCGGACAAAGGGAAGCGATGTTTTTCTGCTCATCCTTGAGCTTCGCAAGGACAAGGTCTTGCGGATTATGCAGGACGCATCCAAGTAACCAACCGCTTCACGCTGAATGTACACGCAGATGCGCTTGAGGTTGAAAAGCGCTTTGCAGCCATCGGCACGAAAGAGCCAAGCCCAGACAACGGTGCCCGGAGCGTGCTCTCCTTTCAACGCATAGGAAGAGCCCTACGCGGACGATATGCCTGCTATCAGTTCGGCGACTTCATTTTCTGGGTAGTCCTCGTCCCTGAGCAGTTTCGCAAAACGGTTCAGCACCTGGCGGGCCTGGATGGCGGAACGCTTGCCGTTCAAACGGTAAAGGAGCGCCCACAGGGAGTCGTTGAGGGGGTCTGCACGCAACGCTTTTTCGGCAAAATCCATTGCCGGCTGAAGCCGGTTTTCTCCGGCCAACTGCCCGCACCAACTCAAGGCCATTTGAGTCAGCGCCTTGGCAAGACTGTCCCGGAAGGAACGGATCTGGTCTTCACCGGTAATTCCTGGTGCGAATTCCCCTTGCCACAGCGCCTCCGCTCTTATGAACGATTTTCCGGCCTGCCAGAACTCCTGCAAGCGTGAGTGCTCCAGGCCTCGGTTGACCGCGCTTAAGAACTCCAGGGCATCGACACGGCAATGGGCCAGCCGGATTATTCCCTTGTCCCTTCCAAGATAGTGGTGGGCCGTATTCTCCGGCAATACTTCAGCAAATGTCTTGCGCAACCGCGACATCATGGTGTCGAACTTGGCCTTTGCCGCGGCTGACGAACTGTCCGGCCAGAAGTGGAGTTGTGCGGTCTCCTGAGGCATTTTCTGGCCTGGAGAGGCCAGAAGCAGGCACAGCAACTCGCGCTGCGTCGGGGTCAAGGCTTCGGCGTTAAGCAAGGGCGATCCACGATATAAAATCGTGCAACCACCCAAGGTTCGAAATTCAATGAGGGGAATGGCTGTTCCATCGTCCAGCAGGGCGACATCGATCCGTTCAGCGGCCAAGCTTCGGGCGTAGTCAATTTCAATCCGCTGGGACACAGCGAATCCAAGGGCCGTCTGTATTGCCTGGGGAGTCCAGGCCCAAAAATGCCGATAGGCATTGCGCCGCATCAGGCTTAGCCCGGATTCAATGTCCTTGCGGGCTGCTCTCGGGTCCCCGCGAACCAGATGGATGGCGCCCCGGTGCATAAGCCCGCAGGCTTCGAGATAGGAGGTGGGCATCCGCCGGGCACTGTCGATCCCGTCCGACAGCAACTCCAAGGCTTGTTCGTAACTCCCGCAAAGACCATGAGCCAGGCCGACCAGCAGTTTATTGAGCGTTACGAAGTAAAACCCGCCTGACTGTTCGCGTAATACTGTCGATTCCGCAGCAGCGGCCATTGCCAGGCCAGGCTGTTGCAGGTGAGCCAAAACAACAGCCTTAAGCTGCACAACTTGACTGTGCAAATGGGGACTGAGCGGGGGGTGCAGAGTCAGGGCCATGCCCGCGAGATCGAGAGCATCCTCGAACCGGCCCTGGTTGATGGCGATGTCCATTTCCCAAACATAACAGAAGGGACCAGCGATGGACTGAGAAACCAGCTCATTGCCAATGGCGGAGATGAGCTGTTTTTTCTGGTCGAAGTAGTTCGCGAAATCTCCGTCATGAAAGAGGTAATTGAACAGCATCATCCTGGTGGCGAGGACGTTAAAGGAGCCTACTTCAGGACGGCGGATGACTGCGGCGGCCTGCTCCAGCCAGATAAGCGCCAACGACATGTGTCCGGCGAAAATCCGGATGTACCCCATGACCATGAGCAAGCCCGACTCGAAATTGACCAGCTGTTCATTCCTGGCAAGAGTCAGGGCCAGGCTTGCGTACCGGGTGGCCGTATCGATGTCCGCAAGAAAGATGCAACGCCCCATAGCCAGACTGCGGGCAAGCAGAATCGTGGTATATGTGTCGAGAGTGTCCGCTCTCTGAGAGAAGAGCTCTTCCGCTCGTGCCAGCAGAGCCTCACCTTCCCGGTAATGTCCGGTGGTCGTGATGTGAATGGAAATGATGTGGGCCAAACAGAGCAGTTCGCCGTGTTCGTCCTGCCGGGCGGTAAAGACCTCCAAGGCTTTGGAGAGCAGGGGAAGAGCCCGTGCGGGTGCGAAGTCCAGATGGGCTAGGGCCAGATAGAAGGCGACCCAGCCCAGGCGGGTAAGGTCCGGTTCAGACACTTGTCCAAGGACAGCTGTGAGGGTGGCTGACTGGTTGGCTGCCAACATGGCGGCTCCGCTTTTTTGGAGCACCGCCTCCATGCCTCCGTAGTCCTTTGCCTGCAGAAGATAGCGTAACGCTTGCGACGGATTGCCATGCTCGGCGAAAAAATGCCCGGCCTGGCGGTATATCAGGAGGATGGTGTCGGGACTAAGCTCCTCCTGAGCCTTTTCCCGGAGAAACTGCCGATAGAGGTGATGCAAACCAAACACCGAGGAGTCCGGATCGAGAGGACGGATAAAGATGTTGCGCCCAGCGAGCGTGCCCAGATCAGCCCGTATTCCGGGCTCACCCGTCAGCATCTCAGCCAGCACCACAGGAATCTCCTCCAGAAATGACAGCATAAGCAATGGCCGGTGCAGTCTCGGTTCCAGGGGAGTGAACACTGTTCTCCGAAAAAACTCAATCATGTCAGGGCGTTCTACTCCACGCATGACCGGAAGCGGCATGCCGCGCTGTTGCATCATCTGAAGACCCAGCAGCACAACCCCCATGACCCAGCCGTCCGTGCTGGTGGAAATCTCCAAAATAGAGTCATGAGGTACGGACAAGTTAAAAATCCGATGGAAAAAATCGGTTATTTCGTTTTCGTTCAGCGCCAGTTCCCGGTTGCCGACTCTTATCAGATTGTGGCTGCCCGGGGGAGATTGCCACAGGTCAAGAGGCAACGGTTCACGCGAGGACAATATGAAGTGGAGCCTTGGCGGAGCGTTTTCAACCAGATAGTTGAGTATGAACAGACTTGACTCGTGCGCAATCAGATTGTGCAAGTCATCAAAGACCACATACAGGTCGTTCTTCAAACAGGATTGAAGATCGCCCAGCAAAAGATCGAGCCGTTTGGGCAAGTCGAAAAGTGCAATATCTCCACCTGTCAGACTCTTCATCGTGGCCGCGGAAGGGCAATCCGTCATCATTTTGGATATGCAGGTCGGGATTGCGAGGAGGAAAAAAGCCTGGTCCGCGTCTTCGGGACCGACCTGATACCAGACCGACTTCATCCCGGAATGATTGAGGAATTGCTTGATGAGGGTGGTCTTGCCCTGCCCGGCCTGAGCTTCCAGTATGAGAGTTGGCGTACTTGAACCGCTTCGACGCAGGAGTTCGTCGACAATCCTCTCCCGAAAGAGAAACTGAGGCGTGTCTACCTGGGGCGGGTAGAATTTATCGTCCCTGATTTGCAACCTGAACCCCTCGCGACAACGAACTGTTCTTGCTTACTATTTACTTCAGCTCCCGCCTATGCGTTCTACGGCAAGCAATATTCATTAATGATATGAAGAACAAGCTTCTCATGTGGATAGTTGAGGACAGCAGTGAGATGCGGCCATGCAAAACAGACGAAGCCGGACTATCGCTAGCCCGGCTTCCGTGATTTTCCAAGGGTTTGCGGCTTTGTTTGGCCGTCCCTGGACATATTGGTGGTGCCGAAGGGGGGACTCGAACCCCCATGGGCTTTCGCCCGCCACCCCCTCAAGATGGTGTGTCTACCAGTTCCACCACTTCGGCAGGATCGATTACTGTTTGTTCTCTGCCGGGGCTTTCTGTTCCTCGAAGAGGGTCTGCCCTGGCTTTTTGTTCTCTACGGGAGCGGCCTTCTGTTCGATTACCGTACCCTGCATCACTGAGGACGAAGGCTTGCGGGCCGCGCCGGTGTAATAGTTGTAGGCCAGGGAGGTGATCAGAAACAGAGCGCCGAATCCGGCGGTCAGTTTCACCAGCAGCCCTCCGGCTCCGGTGCTGCCGAAGACCGATCCGCTGCCTCCGCCGAAGATCACACCCATGCCCTCTTTGCCGGCCTGCAAAAGGACCAGCACCACGAGCAGCACACAGGCTATAATGTGAACCGTTGCGATGAGAGTGTCCAAGTCGATCTCCGATTGATGATTCGAACGCGTGGCTTTACGCCGTGACAATCTTGGAGAAGCTGTCCGCGCTCAAGGAGGAGCCACCTACCAATACCCCGTCGACATTGTCAAGAGACATTATTTCAGGAGCGTTCTCCGGCTTCACGGAGCCGCCGTACTGAATGCGCATCTTAAGTGCCTTGGCCCCGAATTTCTCCTGCAATATGGAGCGGACCAGGCCGTGAGCGTCCAGGATTTCCTTGGGGCCGGCCGTAAGACCGGTACCAATGGCCCACACGGGCTCATAGGCGATGCTCATGCGTTCAGGAGCCACATCCGCCGCCACTCCCGCCAGCCCCTCGAGCATCTGGCGGCGAACAACCTCTTCCAAGCGCCCCTCTTTGCGCTCGTCAATGGTCTCCCCCACGCACAGGATCATGGAGAGACCACGCTCCAGACCGAAAGCCACCTTCTTGCCCACGAAATCATCCGACTCGCCCATGACGTGGCGGCGCTCGGAATGACCAGCCAGCGCGTACGTGCACCCCATGTCCAAAAGCATGTCCGGTGCGATCTCGCCGGTAAACGCCCCCTGCATGGACGGGAAGAAGTTCTGCCCGCCCAGGGCGAATCCCGGAACCTTCTTTATGGCCTTGCGTACGCTTCGTAGCGCGGTAAAGGGCGGTATGATGAGCACCTCGCGATCCTCGGACAAAACGCCTTTGAGTGCCTTCACAAGCGCATCGGCGGTGTCCTTGGCTTCGTGGTGCAGCTTGTACATCTTCCAATTGGCGGCCATGAGCTTTTTCATTTTCCGTACTCCCGCAGGGCCTTGAAGGCCGGCAATTCTTTACCTTCCATGAATTCGAGGGACGCTCCGCCGCCTGTGGAGATGAAGCTCATCTTCTCAGCCAGGCCCGAGGCGTGCACCGCTGCGTCCGTATCACCGCCGCCTATTACTGTCACGGCGTCGAGACCGGCCAGGACCTTGGCCACGCCAAGGGTTCCGGCCGCGAAAGCCGGGTTCTCGAATGCGCCCATGGGACCGTTCCAGACCACTGTCTTGGCGGTTGCGAGCACTTCAGTGAAGAGCTTGAGCGAGGCAGGCCCGATGTCCAACGCCACCGCCCCGGCCGGAACCGCCTTGGCGTCCACGGTGCCGGAGGCCTTCATTTCCCCCATGGGTTTGTCCGCATCCATGGAGATGACGAAATCCACAGGCAGGGCGATGCGGACGCCCTTCTCCTTGGCCTTGGCCAGAATCGACCGGGCTTCGTCCAGAAGATCGTTTTCCACCAGGGACTTGCCCGTCTCCAGCCCCTGGGCCTTGAGGAAGGTGTTGGCCATGGCTCCGCCGATGATCAGGCTGTCCACCTTGCCCAGAAGATGGGTGAGCACCGCAAGCTTCGATGACACCTTGGCTCCGCCCGTGACCGCCACGTAAGGCCGCACAGGATTCTCCAGGGCCTTGCCCAGAAACTCCCACTCCTTCTTGAGGAGCAGGCCGCCGCAACAGGCGGACATCACGGCGGGCACGCCGGACACCGAGGCGTGGGGACGATGAGCCGTGCCGAAGGCGTCGTTGACGTAAACTTCGCCAAGCTTCGCCAGAGCCTTGGCGAATTCGGGGTCGCCCTTTTCCTCTCCGGCATGGAAGCGCAGGTTCTCCAGCAGGAGCACGTCCCCGGGTTTCATGGCCGCGGCCATCTTCTCCACTTCCGGCCCGATGCAGTCCGGCGCGAAAGCCACCGGGCGTCCCAAAAGCTCGGAGAGGCGCTTGGCGGCCGGAGCGAGGGAAAACTTCGGATCAGGGGCGCCCTTGGCCTTGCCCAGATGCGAGCACAGCACCAGCGAGGTCCCCTTGGACAAGGCGAGCTCAAGCGTTGGAATGCTGGCCTTTATGCGGGTGTCGTCTGTGATGGCGCCGTCCTTCATGGGGACGTTGTAGTCCACCCTTACGAACAGGCGCTTGCCGTCCACGGTCATCTCATCCAAAAAGCGCATGGGCATGTGACGCTCCTTTCCTTATCGGATCAAGAACGGGTTGTTCTGGTTACGGCGTGTACCGGACACAAGGTGCATCGTTTCCGCTTTGACGCAGGCTCTGAGGCGCGCCAAGCCTTCCCGCAAGAGTATCCCAGGGAACAAACGCGCGGTCAGGCGGAGGTTGCGTCGTCTTCCATATCAAGGCGCATGATGATGGCGTCCTCCCGGTTGTCCGGGTAGTAGCGCTTCCTCACGCCGACCTCCTTGAATCCGGAAGCGGCGTAGAGGTTCTGGGCCGGGACATTGGACCGCCGCACCTCCAAATACCCCCGTTTTATGCCCATCTTGCGGCAAAGATGCAAGACGTGGTCGAGCATGCGCCGGGCGTGCCCTCTTCGGCGATGGGCGGGATTGACGGCGATGTTTAATATCTCCATCTCCCAGTCCGCGGCGAAAAGCGTCAGGTACCCCACCAGCTCCGCATCCTGGCGGATGCCGAAGACATGAAACGGCTCGTTGCCGAGCACCGTCTCATACTGCTTCGCGGACCAGGGCACAGAGAAGCAAAGCTTTTCCAGCGCCACCAGATCGGGTATATCGGCTTTGGCCAACACCCTGGGCATGCCAGGCCTGACTGAAACCATGTTCACAACTTCGGACCAGCTTTTTGGCCGGAGTTTGTGCGGTTTCACCGCCTCGTGGTTTCCGGGGCTGCCTGGCGATTCCTTCGGGCTGGTCATGACTGATGGAGCACCTTTGCCAAACGATTCTTCAAGGTTTTTCCGATGAGTGAAATCAACACGCCCCAGGGCGCGGAGCCCGTGGAGGTGGTGGACGTTTCCGGCCGTCTCCTGGCCGTCGTATCCGCATCCGAGGCCCACCGCCAATCGCTTCCGCACCGTGCCGCGCTGGTACTTTTTTTCAACCGCGACGGCAAGCTTCTGCTCGGTAAGCGCCCAAAAACCGCGGCATCCTTTCCTGACAGATGGGATTTCACTGCCCGTGGGCACATCAAGCCCGGCGAGGCGTCATTGGATGCCGCCAAAAGACTGGTGGAGGCGGAATTTCCCGGAACATGCGGCCTGCTGTTGCTTTGCTGCCAGCTCGCCTCGTCCGTGGGCACCGACTTCGAGGATCTTACCGTCTATAAACTCCGGGTTGATTCCGGCACCGGAACGTTCGGGGGAGAGCTTTTGGCCGCAAGTGCCGAAGAGCTTTCCGCCCTGTCCCAGGAGTTCAGAGAGCTCTTCGCGCCCTCCGTTATCTATGTCTTGGAAAAGGGAATTCTTACGTAGCAGAGGAAAATGAAAGCCGTTTTTCGCGCGCCCTGGAGCGCGGCGCGGCTATCAGCATTTGTTCAAGAGATCCGAAATATCCTGGTGCAAAAGGCCGTTGGAAGCCAAAATGGAGCGCGAGCGAAGATGATACGCGCTCCCGGGGTCGAACTGGCTCACGCGCCCCCCCGCCTCCTCGACCAGCAGCCATCCGGCTGCCGTGTCCCAGGGTTTGAGCCCTATCTCATAGAAGGCGTCGAAGCGTCCGGCAGCGGTGTATGCCAGGTCGATGGAGGCCGCTCCCGGCCTGCGCACGCCCTGGGTGTGCATGAGCATCCGCTCCAGATCGTCCATGAGCCCCCGGATGTCTTCGCGCACGGTGTAGGGGAACCCCGTGGCCACCAGGGAGTCCTCCAGCCGGTCCACGCCGGATACGGACAGAGGCTTGCCGTTCACGAAGGCCCCTCCCCCCCGGATCGCGTGGAACAGCTCGCCCATGATGGGCGCGTTCACGAATCCGAGCACGCTTCGGCCTTGATGCCAGAGTGCCACGGAAGTGGCCACGAAAGGAAGGCGGTGGGCGAAGTTGGTGGTGCCGTCGAGAGGGTCGATTATCCAGGTCAGCTCCCCCGGATCGAGACTTTCCGCTGATTCCTCGGCCAAGAACGTGGAACCGGGCAGCACTGACGCCAGGCTCTTCTTGAGGGCCGATTCCACGGCCAAGTCCGTCTGGGTCACCAGGTCGATGCGGCCTTTGCGCTTTACGTCGCTGGGCTCGTCCCAATGGGAGCGGATGATATCGCCAGCAGCCGCGACAGCCCGGCCGGCCTCCAGGGCCAAAGAGGCCAGGTCGTCGCTTTCTAGGAGCATGGTTAGTTGATGAAGACCTGCTGGTAATTCCTGCGGTACTCGATTGTCTTTCCGGTGCCGCGGACCACCGTGGTCAATGGGTCGTCATCGAGCATGACGTGCAGCTGGGTCGTGTCCGCTATGAGCGTGTCCAGGCCCCGTAACAAAGAGCCGCCACCGGCCAGGAGCAGACCCCGGGAGGCTATGTCGGTCACCAGTTCCGGAGGGGTCTTTTCCAAGGCCTTGAGAACCGCGCCCACGATGATGGCCACGGGGTCCTTCATGGCTTCGCGGATATGCCCGTCGTTTATTTCTATGGTGCCCGGAGTTCCGGTAACCATGTTCTTGCCCGAGACCTCCATGGTCAGGGGTTCGGGCAACGGGGCGGCGCTTCCGATCTTAATTTTTATCTGTTCGGCCATGTTCTCGCCGATAAGCAGCTGAAACTGGTCCTGCATGTAGCGCTGGATGGCCTCATTGAGTTCGTCTCCGGCCACGCGGACGCTTTCGGCGTAGGCTACGGCGGAAAGCGAAATGACGGCCACTTCGGTTGTGCCGCCGCCGATATCCACCACCATGTTGCCAACCGGCTCCTCGATGGGCAGGCCCGCGCCGATGGCCGCGGCCATGGGCTCCTCCACCAGTTTGACTTCCCTGGCTCCGGCCTGCTGGGCGCTCTCGATGACCGCGCGTTTCTCCACCTGGGTGATGCCGGTGGGCACGCAGATGACGATTTTGGGTTTGGCAAGCCTGAAACCGGTGATCACCTTGCGGATGAAAAAGGCGATCATCTCCTTGGTGATCTCGAAATCGGCGATGACGCCGTCCTTCATGGGACGAATGGCCCGTATGCGCTCGGGGGTGCGGCCTAGAAATTCCTTGGCCTCCTTGCCCACGGCCACCAAATTGCCGCTGCGGGTTTCAATGGCCACCACCGAAGGTTCGTTGAGCACAATTCCCTCGGCAGGGGTGTAGAGCAGGGTATTGGCGGTACCCAGATCCATTGCCAGGTCTTTGCCCAGGAGCCGGAAAAATCTTTCGAATATCATGCTCTACCCGTTGGGAGTTGTGGTTGATTACAGTCGCAATCACTCTTGTCTACGGACAGGCTTGAAAAAAGTCTACGCCTTACGCTTCTCCAGCCGAGACTTTAGGTGCAAATTCTCAAGAAATAGAGCGAGTTGGTCTGCCACTGACCGGGCAAAGTCCTTGTGCACCTCGCTTATCGCCGCCATATCCTGGCTGGCCAGGACAAGCACCGCCCTGGTCCGCTTGGAGAAGTGCACGGGCTGACAGATCACCGTCTTGAAAACAGGCGAACTGGCCTGGGCCCCGAACAGCCGAAGCGCCGTGGTGTCCGCGTCCTGGGAATACACCGGCGCGTCGTTCTTGAAGACCCACCCGATCATGCCTCCGCCCAATGGAAAGCTGTCCGGGCTGGGCTGGGCCGGAGAGAACAACACCTGGCTTGCCCCCTCCACCCGAAACACGCAGGCGGCATCGTCGCGCACGGCAAGAAAGCAGTGCATGAACCCAAGTGAACGCGACACCAGGTCGAGAAGCTCGTTCAAGTATGCGCTCCACTTGGGGTGCTGCTTCGGCAGGCTGGACATCTGGCGCAGGCCCAGGCAGAGGCGCACCTCGGCGAGCCCCTCCACCAGGCCGTCGCGTTCGAGGTAAAGCGTGGACACCAGACGGGCGAATTCGGACAAAATCTTCTGGTCCCTGTCCCCGAAACTGTGCACTTTTTTCGAGTCCAGACACAGGGCTCCGGAAACGCCTTCCAGCGGAACACCCAGGAAGGCCCGGATTTCATCCTCGGCACTCCCCGAGTAATAGCCCAGCACACCGCGCTTCTGGTCGAAATTGCTAATGAGGAGCGGCTTTTTTTCCCTCACGATCCACCCGGCCAGCCCCTGCCCCAGGGCCAGCTCCATGCCATGGCGCACGTCGTCGCCCAAACTGAACGACGCTACCAGACGGCACCCCTCTCCCCCGGCCGACGGGAGGAAAAGCACTGCCGAATAGCTGTCAAAGACATTGCAGACCAGCTGCAAGACCCTGGAGAAAACGTCCTGGCGGATCATGTCATCCGTTACGGCAAGAGAGGAAGAAGGCCACCGACCTGTCGAAACGCTTCTCTTGCTCGGCGGTGAAGTAACAGGCGGGCAGTTGATCCTTCAAACGATGATGCTTCACGCACTGACAGCAATTGCCGTGGCGCGGGCAGCCGGGATAGGTACAGTTGCAGTCCGGATTTCCGGAAGCTTGGTTGGCGCAGGCATCACTCATTCTTATGGCTCCGTTGGCCTGTTCGTTGGGGTTTGCGCCCTTGACAGAACAGGGGAAATGCTCTTTTGATGGTCGACTTAAGGTGCGGGACAGCCGGTCAGAGCAAAGCCTTCCGGATTCCCGACCGGTCTCTGGTAGCCCAAAGAGCCCCTTTTGGAAAGCGGCAGGGGCCAACCGGGACTCGTAAGTCTCCTACGCACGAAAACAACCATAGGGAACATCCGGAGCCAGCCCTCATGCCTTTTTCCTGGGAACTCGCCTTCACCAAAGCCACTGGGCCGCGCGGCCTGGCCGGGCGGGCCAAGTCCATAAAGGACGGCAGCCTCTCAAGCCTCAAAGAGTTCCTGGATCTGGTTCACGTCAAATACGCCCTACTCAAGCCTTTTTTCGAAACCGACAGCTATCCGCTGGTCGAGAACCGCGAGCTTCTCCCCTCTTTCGAAGTGGACCTCTTTGAATACAAGGAGCTGCCCGGGTTCTCCATGGTTGTCCTGCCCAGGCGCCTTTCGTACTTTCAGGAGATATTCCAGTACGACATCCTCCATTCGCCGGAGGACGTCTCCATCCAGGAACGTAAGGCCAACCCGGCCATGCCCGAGCGCCTGCGCCAGAACAATTTGAACTCCCTGACCCTGCGCATTCCGAAGCAGAGCCAGGACCAGTTCCGCCAGAGCTTCGGGGGCACGGACATCACTTCGCTGGCCAACTACGCGGAACTCCTGCCCACGCTTCTGCACATGGAACGCGCCCACGTTCTTTCCCTCAACTCGAAAAAACGCTTCCACCTGTCCGGCGTGTACAGCTCCTTTCCCTCCTACCTGGATACCGAACTCAAGCAGTTCGGGCTGCGCATCGGCAAGTTTGGCGCCGGGGACGACAAGAAATACGAGCGCAACCGCCTGTTCGTGTACCAGTTTCTCATGGAGCTCTACGGATTTCCCATCGTGTCCGAGCGGCGCACGTCCGCGGCCATGTTCGCTCGCCGCCTGTTCCGCTCCGGAGAGAATTTTCTTGTTCGTGTGCTCGGGCAAAGCGACCGGACCATCACCACCATGTACTCCCACCCGGACGCCAAGCACTATCCCAGAGTGGAGAAGCTCGCCCTGGTGAGCGTGCACGAGCACTTCAAGGACACCGTGAAGCTTCTTCGCGAGGGAGGCTTCTTCGTGGACCCGGACCGGCGTGTGGTCATCTTGCGCGTGGCCTACAGCCAGCACAAATACGACCCGGACAACGTCCGTCAGGACCGGGCCCTTTCGGTGGTACGCCAGGAAGTCATCCATCCCTTGACGGGCGAGGTGCTCTCGGGGCTCAACATCATCAAAGACTCCTACTCCATGTTCCTGCGCTTAAACGACATCGTGCGCGGCGAATACCACGGCCGCATCGTGTTCAAGCGCCACGAGATCGTGGAAGGCACGGAAACGGACGAAAAGCGGCTCAAGTTCCTGCACTCCTGGCTGACCAAGCATCAACGCAGGATCATCAGCTATTCCGAAGACTTCTACGCAAATGTGGTCAAGGTGCTGGACGGCTATCTTCTCGCGCCAGAGAACTTCGAACGTTTCACCTCCATGCGCGCCCTGCATCAGGAAGTCTGGAGCAAGTACAGCTACATCCAGCAGGCCAGGAAGGTGAAAACCCTGGAAGACCTCCACGTCCGCAGGAGCAAGGGCAAGAAGCTCTCCTACCTGGAGATGCTCTCCTCCTTCACCGGCATCGTTTCGGACCTCAAGTTCGAAATGGTCAACTACTTTGACGAGCTGGTGGAGCGGGTCATCAAGATGACCGAAACCATCCTTCAAGACCGTTACCTGCACAAGAACTTCGTGAACCGAAAAGACGACGACCTCTCCGAATACGGCCTCCAGATCAAGAGGATGTATGGGCGCCTCGTATCGCTTTTAGACGAATTCATCCGCATCAGAAGGTTCCGGGCCGAACAGCCCAAATCACAAACCGTTATCACCCTTTAAATTCCGGAGACGCTTCCTTGGACAAGCTCCTCGTCACCCCCTTGAATGCCTGGCACAAGGCCCACGGGGCCAAGATGGTTCCTTTCGCCGGATGGGAAATGCCGGTGCAGTATTCGGGCATAATAGCCGAGCACCAGCACTGCCGCAGCAAAGCCTGCATCTTCGACATCTGCCATATGGGTGAATTCAGCCTGAAAGGGGCCGGAGCCAAGGATGTCCTGGCCCGCGCCGTCACCCAGAACCTGGAGACCCTGGCCCCGGGCAAATGCCGCTACGGTTTTCTGCTCAACCCCGAAGCCGGAGTGCTGGACGACCTCATCGTCTACCGTATCGCGGACGACGAGTTCATGCTAGTGGTGAACGGCGCCTGCATCGAGTCCGATTTCGCCACCATCAAGAGCCGCCTGCCAGACTCCCTTTCCTTCCAGGACATCTCCGAGAAAACCGCCAAGATCGACCTGCAAGGCCCCAAATCCTTCGAGGTCCTGACCCGGCTTCTTCCAGGCGAATGGGCCAAACTCGGCTACTTCAGCTTCACCAAGACGGGTTTCGAAGGCGCGGACCTGATCGTCAGCCGCACCGGCTACACCGGCGAGCTGGGATATGAATTCTATCTGCCGGCAAGCAAGGCCCAGGCACTGTGGGAAAAGCTGGCCGCCGACCCCGAGGTGATTCCGGCCGGGCTCGGCGCGCGCGACACCCTGCGCCTGGAAATGGGCTACCCCCTCTACGGCCAGGATCTGGACACTGCGCACACCCCGGCCGAGGCCGGATACGCGGGAATGCTCGTCTCCCCGGCGGAATACGTGGGCAAGGCCAAGGCTTTGGACATCCGCGAGAAGCTGGTGGCCCTCTCCATCGAAGGGCGCCGCAGCGCGAGGCACCACGACAAGGTCTGCCTGCCAGGCGGCGAGGAGGTGGGCGTGGTGACCAGCGGCTCGTTCTCTCCCACCCTGGGACACTCCATTGCCCTGGCTTTCGTAAAGGCGGACGCGGCCGACTCGGCCCAATTCGTGGTCAAGGCCGCCAAGGTGGATTTGCCCGCGAAAAAAGTGGACCTGCCGTTTTACTCAGGCGGCTCGGCTAGAACCAAGCTGGTCTAGTGTTATAATGACGCGCCGCTCCGCCAAAAGCGGAGCGGCGAATCCCGCAAAGCGACAAGGGTGTCCAGAGGGCGGCACAATTTCGCAGGAAAGCGAAATTGGACGCTGCGGAGCAGCGCCCGCGGGGCGAGGGCCAGGATGGCCCGAGTCAACCCTTTGGCCGCCGGAGGCTTTTTTCGCCACTGTTATCCTTCGCTCCACTATGGCCCGACTAGACTCCTTCTATCTCCCCCCAGGCTCCTGGCGTCCTCCCTTCCGCATGGAGGGCGACGAGGCGCGCCATCTGGTCAAGGTGCTTCGCCTGGGACCAGGTGCTCGCGTCCGCTGTTTCGACGGCCAGGGGCGCGAAGGGATCTTCACTGTGGAGTCCACCAAGGGCGCGGTGACCTTAAGCCTGGAAACCGAAAGCATGGTCCAGCGCCCAGCGGTGGAAACCTGGCTTGCCCTTGGCTGGAACAAATCCACCAGGCGTGGCTGGCTCATGGAAAAGGCCGTGGAGTTAAACGCTGCCGGAATCATGTTCTGGGAGGCGGAGCGCAGCCAGGGCGGCATGCCGGAAACTCCCAAGGACACCTGGAAGGCCCAGCTTGTGGCCGGGGCCAAACAGTGCGGCAACCCCTGGCTGCCCGCATTGGAAATGGTGCGTGGAGGATCGAAAGCCATAATCGAGCGCTGCAACGATTTCGAACATCGTTGGCTTCTGTGGGAATCAGGCGACATCCGGCAAGGCCTCGCACGTGAGAACTTAATCAGTGCGGGCCGCCATGTTTTCGTGTTAGGACCGGAGGGAGGTCTTACCCAGGCGGAAGCGCTCCGCTTTCAAGAAACGGGGTTCACCCCGGTCACATTGGGACCAAGACCGCTGCGCTGGGAGACAGCCGCACTCTTAAGCCTTGGTTTGAGCTGGTGGGCCCAGGACCCGAATACAAAATGAGCGTACCCACATGAACGCATGGATTCTTGTTGTCGAAGCTTTCACCGTCTACGGCTTGGTGCTGTGGGCGCACTCCCTGCGCCACCGCTTCGGCTTGGCTTTCTTCTACGCCCTGCTTGGCGGCCTGACCGCCATCATGTCCTGGGTCACGGACGCGAATGTCGTGGTCACGTTCGGCGACCTCACCTTTCTGGTTGGCTCCACGGTGTTCTACACGTCGCTTCTTCTGGGCGTGTTCGTGGTCTACGTGTTCGACGGCCCTCGAGCCACACGGGTGGCCATCCTGACCGTGGTGGGCGTATCCGCCATGGTGCCGATTATCTCCCTGGTGCTGCACATCCAGACGCGTATTTCCACCACCGTGCCCCTGGCCCATGTGCCCATCCCCAGCCTTCGCATAAACATAGCGTCCGTCCTGACCACCCTTGCCGATTTGGTGTTCCTGGCAATTTCCTGGGAATACCTGCACGGCAGGCTCCGGTCCATCCCGCTGGCGGCCAAGGCGTTTCTCGCCCTTCTCGGCGTTATGTGGCTGGATGTGGTCCTTTTCAATACTGGCGCGTTTCTGGGCCAGAGCGACTACATGTCCATCATGAGCGGCACCCTGTTGAGCCGCCTGATGATCACTGTTTTTGCCGCCCCCATCCTGTGGGCCTACCTGAGCTGGCAGAACAGCCTGGCAGGGGTTTCCATGCCCCACCGGCCAATCTTTGCGATTCTGGAGGAGGTTTCCGAGCTGAGAGTGGAGCTTCAAACCGCCCATGACGAGATCCAGCACCGCAAAGCCATAGAAGTGGCGCTGATGCGCAGTGAAAAACGCTACAGGCAGCTCGTTCACAACGCCAGCGAACCCATCGCCGTGCTGCAGAACAACCTCTACCTTCTCCACAATGCGAAGCTCCTGGAACTCACGGGTTTGAGCGAACACGACATCCAGGAAGCCAGTTTTTCGGATTTCGTCCACCCTGGCGACATGGAACGGGTCGCGGCCGGAACCAGCGCAGCCATGAAACACCTTGGCGATCCCCAATCCATCGAATTCAGGGCGGTCACCGCCACAGGCGAGGCCCTGGTGGTGCAGGCTAATATCGTCGGCATCGAATGGGACGGCCATGGAGCGCTCCTGGCCTTTCTCCACGACGTGACCGCGCAACGCAACACCGAGCAGAGGCTCATGGCCGAAGCCACCGAGGACGAATTGACAGGGGTGTTCAACCGCAGAGGATTCATGGAGAAGTTCGAAGAATTCTCCGCCAAGGTCAATCGAGGGCACCGGATATACTCCGTGCTGTACATGGACGTGGACAAGTTCAAATCCATAAACGACCTGCACGGACATCCCACGGGCGACCTGGTGCTCAGAACCGTTGCCAATGCCGCCAAATCCCTGGTGCGGGAAGAAGATCTTGTGGGGCGCATGGGCGGCGACGAGTTCGCCATCCTGCTCTCGGGTGCCGACAGTTCAGAAGCGGCCAGCGTGGCCAGGCGAATTCTGGAGAGGGTTCTCGCATCCTGCCGGGAGACGTCCACCACTCCCCTGTGCGTTACCGCGAGCATCGGCTTCGCCCAGTTCGACCCCCAGAACCCGGCCTCGCCCTCGGAACTACTGGAGGCGGCGGACAAGGCCCTGCTTGCCGCCAAACGCCAAGGCGGCAACCTGGCCCTGAGCGCCTAAATCTCACGCTGCCGACGTCCACGCATCGTGCGTGGTCCGCAACATGTTGCGCGTAAACCACGCAACAAGACCTGCCATGTTTGAAAAGTTTCCCGGCCATGTTCGCGCCACCTCCAGGCTCAAGGCCTTGTGAAGCTGCGCGCCTGCCAGCATCCACTTCTTCGGTCCGCCCGGATTCCCCTCGGCCCCTGTGGCGCGAAAGCCAGGGCAGGCCGGTAATTGTGAGAGAGCCTGTGCGGGAGGCGTACTCCTATAGCTCATGCCGGATAGAAGGACGCCCTGCGCCTTGCCCGCGAAGACTTGACCGGGAAGAACCAGCGTGTTTTCGTTTCATCTGAAGGCGGCCTGAGTGAGGTCAGTGCTGCCTGTATTCGGGCAGACTGGTTCACGGCCAGCCCTTGTGCAAAGAGACTTCCGTTCAGCTCTTACTTGGGCTGGAATGGTGAGGGAAAACCAAGAAACCGAGTGAGTTCGCCTCGATGGAAGCCTGGATTCTCGCCGCAGGGTCGTTTGCCGCCTACGGGTTGGTGCTTTGGTCCCACTCTCTGCGTCACCGCTTCGGCCTGTCCTTCTTCTACGCCCTGCTGAGCTGCCTGATGGCCATTTCCTGCTGGGTGACGGACGCAGGCGTGACAGTGGAGCTGTGGGGCATCACCATGCTGATCGGCTCTACGGTTTTCTACACCGCACTGCTGCTGGGCGTGTTCGTGGTCTACGTGTTCGATGGTCCCCATGCGACGCGGGTGGCCATCCTGACCGTTGTCGGCGTGCAGGTTCTGGTGGGGGTCATCTCCCTGGCACTGCACCTGCTGCTTCAGTTCTCCAATGCCACTCCCCAAACCATGATGCCCATTCCCAGCCTGCGCGTTAACCTGGCCTCGGTGCTGACCAACCTGGCGGACATGCTCTTTCTGGCCGTTTGCTGGGAATACCTGCACGGCAAGCTGAACGCCATCCCTCTGGCCGCCAAGGTCTTCCTCACCCTGCTGGGGGTCATGTGCCTGGATGTGTTTCTTTTCAATACCGGGGCGTTTCTGGGCCAGAGCGATTATATCGCCATCATGAGCGGAACCCTGGTGAGCCGTCTGATCATCACCGTTTTCGCCGCCCCGGTCCTCTGGGCCTACTTAAGCTGGCAAAACAGCCTCACCGGGGTGTACATACCTCACCGTCCTCTCTTCGCCATCATCCAGGAGCTGTGCGAGCTGCAGGGCGAATTGCAGACCGCCCACGACGAAATCAAACGCCGCAAGGCCGCCGAAGCCGCACTCGTCCGCAGCGAAAAACGCTATCGCCAACTCATTCATAACGCGAGCGAACCCGTCGCCGTGCTCCAGAATGACCTGTATCTTCTCCACAACACGAAACTGCTGGAACTTACTGGATTAAGCGAGCCCGACATCCAGGAGGCCAGCTTTTCAAGCTTCATCCACCCGGACGACGTGGAGCTGGTGGAGGCGGGTATCGACGCTGCACTGAAAAAACCGGGAGAACCTCGGTCCATTGAGTTCCGTGCCGCTCCCGCGAGTGGCGGATCACTCATGGTGCAGGCCAATATCGTGGCGATCGAATGGGATGGCCGCGGAGCGCTCCTGGCTTTCCTGCACGACGTGACCGCGCAACGAAGCGCGCAAGAACGCCTCGTGACCGAGGCCACCATGGACGAGCTGACCGGAGTTCTCAACCGCAGAGGGTTCATGGAAAAATTCGATGACTTTGCCGGCAGAGCCAGCCAGGAGCAACGGGTGTACTCCGTGCTTTTCATGGACGTGGACCAGTTCAAACCCATAAACGACCTGTACGGGCATCCCGCTGGCGACCTGGTCCTTCAAACCGTGGCCAATGCCACCAAATCCTTGATACGGGAGGATGACCTCGTGGGGCGCATAGGAGGAGACGAATTCGCGGTTGTGCTCTCCAGCGCCGACAGTTCCGAGGCCTCCGTCGTTGCCAGGCGAATACTGGACGTAGTATTCACGTCCTGCCGGGAGATTTCCCTAGGCCCTCTGAATGTGACCGCGAGCATCGGCTTCGCCCAGTTCGACCCCATGAATCCGGCCTCGGCTTCAGAGCTTTTAGAGGCAGCGGACAGGGCGCTGCTTGCCGCCAAGCGCCAAGGCGGAAATCTGGCCTTATGCTCCTGAAAGCCCTGAATGACAAAACGTCCGCAACCGACCAGGTCCACTCCATGACGCCTTTAGCACACGCCATCCGCCCGGCAACCTTCGAAGAGTTCACCGGGCAGGGGCACGTCATCTCCAGGCTCCAGTCCATGCTGAAGGTCCCTCGCCTGCCCAGCATCCTCTTCTACGGCCCGCCCGGATGCGGAAAATCCACCCTGGCCCTCTTGCTGGCGCAGGCCAAGGGCCGGCCATTCGTTCGTGTCAGCGCTCCTGAAGCGGGGCTCCCCACGTTGCGGACGCTCATCGAGGGCAAGGAAATCCTCATTCTGGACGAGCTGCACCGGTTCTCCAAGGCGCAGCAGGACTTTTTTCTGCCCCTGCTCGAAAACGGCGACATAACGCTCTTGGCCACCACCACGGAAAATCCGTCCTTCTCCGTGACCAAGCAGCTGCTCTCGCGCCTGCATGTCATGCGTTTGCGTTCGCTCTCGCACGGAGAAATGATGCTTGTGGCCAAGCGCGGCCTGGAGGCTTTGAAGCTTGACCTCTCGCAGGACAGCCTGGACATCCTCTCCTTCATGTCCGGCGGGGACGCCCGAACCTTCCTCAACCTCATGGAGTTCACCGCCCAACTGCCGGCCGACAAGCGCGTGGCCCAGGAACTGAAGCACAACCTGCCCGAGCAGGTGATGCGCGGCGACCGCGATGCGGACCAGCACTATGAGATGGCTTCTGCGTTCATCAAGTCCATCCGGGGTTCGGACCCGGATGCGGCCCTGTACTACCTGGCAGGCATGCTCGAATCCGGCGAGGACCCGCGCTTCATCTGCCGCAGGCTGATACTCTCCGCGTCCGAGGACGTGGGCCTGGCCGACCCCAGGGCCCTGCCCCTGGCCGTGGCCTGCCAGCAGGCGGTGGAGATGGTGGGAATGCCGGAGGGTTTCATCCCCCTTTCCGAGACCACGGTTTACTTGGCACTTGCCCCCAAGAGCAATTCCACCTACGCCGCTTATCTGGCCGCGCGAAAGGAAATCCTTACCCAGGGAATGCGGCCCGTGCCGCTGCACCTGCGGAACCCCTCGGCCAAACTCCAGAAACAGTGGGGATTCGGAGAGGGATACAAGTACCCGCACGCCTACCCCGGCTCCTGGGTGGAGCAGGAGTACCTCCCTCCGGAGCTTGCCGGCGTGCAATTTTACCAGGAGAAGGACCAGGGGGAGGAGCCGAAGCTGACGGCCAGGCTCAAAGGGCTCAAAAAGAAGTCCTGACTGTCACATTCTCTCTAAGACTCAAATACCCATGCGCACATCACGACTGATTTTCTTCGGAAGCCTTTTCCTTCTCGCCGTGGCCGGAGGGACCTTCGGATTCAGCTGGGCCGAGGGAGTGAGCCTTTTCGATGCCTTCTACTTCACCATCATCACCATGGGCACGGTGGGATACGGCGACATCCACCCCTGGACCACCACCGGCAAACTGATCGCCATCTGTCTGGTATTCGCCGGCATCGGGACGTTCGTCGGCGTGGTCGAAACTGTGGCGGAGTCGGTCTTCGCGGTGAAGGAGGAAAGGGCCAAGCGCGAGAAGCGCAACATGATCCGGGGTTTGTTCTTCTCGGACGTGGGCCTTGACCTGCTGAACCGCATCACCCCAGGGGACCTGGACATTTCGCAACTCCACGGCAAGCTCGACGTGAATGCGTCCTGGGACAAAAAAAAGTTCAAGGCGGCCAAACGCCTTCTGGCCACCCATTCCTTCGCCCTGGATGCCTCCCTGGTGGACCTGTTCGCGGTGAGGGCTCTTCTCAAGGAGAAATCCGACCTGTTGCTGCGCCTCTTGGAGAACCCGAGCATCGGCGAACACGAGATTTTTTCGGATACCCTGCGCGCCATATACCATCTGCGCGATGAACTGCTCTGCCGCCCGGAGGACCTAAGCTCGCTGCCTGCCAGCGATCTCAAGCACCTGGCCGGCGACATGACCCGGGTATACTCCTACATCAGCAGGCAGTGGCTCACCTACGTTCTCTATCTGAAGGAAGCCTACCCCTACCTTTTTTATCTGGCCGTGCGCACCAACCCCTTCAACCAAAAGGCCAGCCCCATCGTGACGGAATGATACCCAGAGCCCGCTTGTGATGTTCTTCACTCCTCTTCATCTCCGACTTCATTGGTGCTAATCGCTCCATCCACATCATGACCACATTCGACGACTACTTTTCGGGTCCGGCCCGCGACTTCCTGCTCAAGGCAGTGGACTTGGCCCTGGACGAGGACGGCCCGGACCTGACCGCCAAGGCGGTCTTCACGCGCGGCGACCGGCTGAGCGCGAAAATCGTGGCCAAAGAAGAGACCCTGGTGGCCGGACTGCCCATCGCGGACATAGTGTTTGAACGCATGGGTATCCTCAGCGTCACCGACCGCGACTATCCGGCCAAGGACGGCGACCGGCTCACCGCCGGAGCCGTAGCTGCCCAGTTCTTGGGGCCTGCCGTGGGTCTTCTCAAGGCCGAGCGGGTGATACTCAATTTTCTCTGCCACCTCTCGGGCATCGCCAACCTCACGGCCAGCTACGCGGCGGCTCTGGCCGGTTCGCGCACCAGGCTCCTGGACACGAGAAAGACCCTGCCCGGCCTTCGCTATCCGGAGAAATACGCCGTGCTCATTGGCGGCGGTTTAAACCACCGGCGCAATCTGGCCGAAATGCTCATGTTAAAGGACAACCACATCGACCGGGCCGGGGGCATACCACAGGCAGTGGCCGCCGTGCGCCGGGCCCATGCCGCTGGTTCTCCTCCCCTGGAAATCGAATGCCGTACCCTGGAAGAGGTCACCCAGGCCGTAGCCTTGCATCCTGAACGCATCATGCTCGACAACATGACCCTGGACCAAATGCGTCAGGCGCTTACTATGATACCTGAAGGGATCGAAACGGAACTGAGCGGCGGAGTCACCCTGGAAAACCTTCCGGCACTCGGCGCCTTGGGAGCGGATTACATCTCGGTGGGACGCATCACCCACTCCGCGCCCTACGCCGACTTCAGCATGCAGATCGAGAAGGCTGGGGTGTGACAAAGTTTGTTTCGAGTGTTCCCGCCAGCACCCGCTTGTTCCCGGAAGTGGTCCAAGATCGCTCATGAGGCGGCCCGATGCGGTCGCTAGTTTGAGGAGTAGTTCATGACTTTCAGCAACGATTTCGATTTGATAGAAGAAACTCGGGCCCGCCTGGGCAAACGTCTGGTGATTCTGGCCCACCACTACATGTCCGACGCAGTGGCCCGCCACGCGGACCACACCGGCGATTCCCTGGAGCTTTCCCGAAAGATCCCCGCTCTGGACGCGCAATACATCGTCTTCTGCGGGGTGTTCTTCATGGCCGAGACAGCGGCCATTCTGGCAGGGCCTGGCCAGAAGGTATTCATTCCGGAAATGAATTCCCGCTGCGTCATGTCCGACATGGCTCCGGCCTGGCTGGCGGAGAAGGTGCTGGATATCCTGGCGCACGGCGGGCTTGACGTCACGCCGCTCACCTATGTGAACTCCTCGGCAGCGGTGAAGGCCCTGGTGGGAGCGCGCGGCGGTTCCGTATGCACATCGGCCAATGCCAAGACCATGCTCACCTGGGCCCTGGACCGTGGAAAGCACACCCTGTTTCTGCCGGACGTCCGCCTGGGCTTGAACGCGGCCGATTGGATCTCCCTGCCCAAAGAGGACCGCCACATCCTGGACATCCGCGAGCACGGCCAGGCCATGAACCTGGACAAGGCCAGACAGGCAAGGCTTCTTTTGTGGCCGGGCCAGTGCGTCATCCATTCGCGCTTCAAGCCCGAAACCATCCGCAAGGCCCGCCAGGAATCTCCCGGCTGCCTGGTGGTGGTCCACCCCGAATGCCATCCCAACACCGTGGCCCTGGCCGACGCCTGCGGCTCCACATCGTTTATCATCAAGTACGTGGCGGACGCCCCCAAAGGGGCCGTTGTCTACATCGGAACGGAGTTCAACCTGGTGAACAGGCTCTCGGACAAGTACCGCGGCGAAAAGGACATTCGCCCACTCTTGTATTCCACCTGCTCCAACATGGAAAAGGTGACAGAGCCGAATCTGGCGCGGCTTCTCGCATCCTTGGACAATACCCCAACGGTCCAGGTGGACGACGCCCTCAAAGAGCCTGCAAAATTGGCTCTCACCCGGATGCTCGAGGCCTGCGCGAAATGATTCCGCGCTTTTTCCCGCTGCCTTCCCTCGGTGGCGAAAAGGCCGCCCAGTGAGCAAGGCTTCCGCAATTCCCGCCACAGGGGCCACCAGGTTTTTGAAAGACAAGGGCGTGCCCTTTTCAGTGCGCCTGTACTCCTACGTGGACCACGGCGGAACCGAACGGGCAGCCCGGGAGCTGGGCGTGGACGAGACGTGCGTCATAAAGACTTTGGTCTTCGAGGACGACGCGAAACAGCCTTTGCTTGTGCTCATGCACGGAGACAAGGAAGTCTCTCTCAAGGAAATGGCCAGGGCGCTCGGAGTGAAAACCGTCTCGCCCTGCTCGCCCGATGCCGCCATGCGCCACACCGGCTACCAGGTGGGCGGCATATCCCCCTTCGGCACGCGCAAGAGGTTGCCGGTTTACGCTGAAAAGAGCATCTTCACCCTGGCGTCGATTCTCATAAACGCCGGCAAGCGCGGAGCCCTGGCCGAACTTGATCCGGCGATTCTTAAAAAACTGCTGCCCGTCACCGAGGTCGAGGTAGCCAGATAGATAAAAGGGGAGCGGCATGTTTCACTACCGCATGAAGACCCAGGTACTGGTGATCGGTTCCGGAGTGGCCGGATGTTCCGCCGCGCTCACCCTGGCCGACCAAGGCCGCGAGGTTGTCCTTTTGTGCGCGGGCGACGCCCTCACCGACGGCAACTCCTCCCTGGCCCAGGGCGGCATCGTCTACACCAGCCTGGACGACAGCCCCAAGCTTTTGGAGCGCGACATGCTCACCTGCGGCTGGAAGCACAACCACGTCACCGCCGTGCGCTATCTGGCCCGCAAAGGGCCCGACGTGGTGAAAAGCATGCTCATCGACCGGCTGAACGTTCCCTTCGAACGTTCGACCGATGGGGACTTTCATCTCACCAAGGAAGGCGGACACAGCCTCGCACGCATCCTGCACTGCGCCGACTCCACCGGCTATTCCATCATGCAGCACATGGTGGCGGCGGTGGAGAGCCATCCGAACATCACCGTGCTCACCCGGCGTACGGCCGTGGACGTGCTCACATCGCACCACCACGCGGCACTCTTGGAATACAAGTACAACCTGGTGAACCAGTGCCTGGGCGCCTACGTGCTGAACGAAATTTCCGGGGCCGTGGAAACCATCCTGGCCGACTACACCATACTGGCCACGGGCGGCGTGGGCCAAATTTACCTGCACACCACGAACACCCGGGCCTGCGTGGGCTCGGCCCTGGCCATGGCCTACCGGTGCGGGGCGCGCTACATGAACATGGAGTTCATCCAGTTCCACCCCACCGCCCTCTTCCACCGCGCCGAACGCAGGTTCCTGATCACCGAGGCCATGCGCGGCGAAGGCGCCAAGCTCATAAACGCCAAGGGCGAAGCCTTCATGACCCGCTACGATGCGCGGGCCGATCTGGCCCCGCGCGACATCGTCACCAGGGCCATCATGGAGGAACTGCTCAAGTCCGGCGAGGACTGCGTGTATTTAGACGCGGCCAACCACGTGGCCGACGTGGCCCGAAGGTTCCCAAGCATCGCCAAGAAATGCGCGGAGATCGGCATCAACATCGCCACCCAGCCCATACCGGTCGTCCCGGCGGAACACTACTCCTGCGGCGGCGTGCTGGTGGACGTGCACGGCCGCACCACCGTGGACCGGCTCTACGCCGTGGGCGAGTGCAGCTGCACGGGCGTGCACGGGGCCAACCGCATGGCCTCGACCTCGCTTCTGGAATGCCTGGTCTGGGGAGTGAGCGCGGGCAGCTACATCGGCTCGCGTTTTGGCTCCAAGCCCACCATAACCCGCAAGCTGGCGGACTCGGTTCCGGACTGGGTGAGCCCCGGCCAGGAGCGTAACGAGGACCCGGCGCTCATAAGCCAGGACTGGACCACCATAAAGAGCACCATGTGGAACTACGTGGGCATCCACCGCACTGCCTCGCGCCTGAAAAGGGCCTTCGAGGATCTACGCGACCTTAACGTCCACCTGCACGACTTCTACCGGGAGACCCCGCTTTCCAAGCCCATCGTGGACCTATTCCACGGCTGTCAGGCAGCGTACATCATCACGCTGTCGGCAATGAGGAATACGAAGAGCCTGGGGTGCCACTACCGGGTAAACTAGAGCGTGAAACCGGCGGGGGGTTGGGGGGTCCAAAGGGCGCGACAATTCAGCAGGACAACGGAATTAGACGCTTTTGGCAGCGCCCGCAGGACGAGGGGCGGGAAGGCCCGCGTCAGCCCTTTGGCCGCCGGAGGCTCTCCTCCCCAACTCATCCACAGGCGAGAAAGAAAGCTTAAGTGCGTGGTCCGCTACCTTCCTTGTTTCTCTACCGGGTTGCGCAACACGCCAACCTGCTCGATCTCCACCTCGCACACGTCCCCCGGCTGCATGAACACCGGCGGAGTCCGGGCGAAACCCACCCCCGAGGGGGTACCCGTAACGATCATGTCGCCGGGACTGAGCGTCATGGCCTCGCTTAAGATGGACACCAGCGCGGCCACGTCGAACATCATGTCATCGGTGCACCCGTCCTGCATGGTCTGGCCATTGAGTCTCGTCACCACCCGCAGCCCCTTGCATCCGGGAGGCAGTTCGTCCGCCGTCACCAGATGGGGGCCGAAGGCGCCGGTGTCGTCGAAATTCTTGCCTATGGTCCACTGGGGGGTCTTGAACTGATAATCCCGGACAGAGGCCTCGTTGAAGATGGAATACCCCGCCACATGGTCGAGCGCAGTATCTTTGGAAATGAAGCGCCCTCCCCGTCCGATAACGGCTACCAGTTCGCCCTCGTAATCGAGCTGGTCGGACACCGCCGGGATGAGCAACGGGGCCTCATGCCCGATCAGACAGGAGGGGAAACGCGCGAACAGCGTGGGGTAAGCAGGTACCTCGTAGCCGGACTCGGCGGAGTGGGCCGCGTAGTTCAAGCCGATGCACACGATTTTTCCCGGCTTGCTTAAAGGCGGCAGCAGCCTGGGAGACGGCAGCGACACTTGCGGGGCACGCACAAGCGCCTTGCCAACCTGTTCGAGGTCGGCCTCCCGGGCCAGCAAGGCGTCCAGGTCGCCCGGATACTCGGGATGGCCGGAACAATAGCCGTGCAACCTTCCGTCAACACTCACCGCGATGCCGTGAGGCCGCCCAGCTCGAACATGGCGAAACGCATTGGGGATCTCCTTGCCGTACAAAATAAAAAGGGGGCCGAAGCCCCCTTTGTAAAGACATCAAGACAACGCTTCAAGCTAGATCGACAGTTTCACCTCGGCGCTCTTGCCACTCATCCACACGTCCATGAGCGTGCGGCTGACGAAGATGGCCGTGAACATGGAGGCCACAATGCCCAGAATCAGCGTGATCGCGAACCCTCTGATGGGGCCGGTGCCGAACTCGTAGAGCACCAAAGCCGCGATGCCGGTGGTGACGTTGGCGTCCAGGATCGTGAGCGCACCGCGCATGAAGCCTTCCTTGATGGAGGCGCGCGACGGCAGCCCAAGACGAATCTCCTCGCGGATGCGCTCGAAGATGATGATGTTGGCGTCCACGGACAGGGCCATGGTCAAGATGATGCCCGCGATGCCGGGCAAGGTGAGCGTGGCCCCGAACATGGCCAGGCCGGCCATGATGAGCACCACGTTCAGCACCAGGGCCACGTTGGCGATAATGCCCGAGAAACCATAGTACACCAGCATGAACAGGGCGATAGCCGCACAGGCCACACCCACGCTCATCACGCCGTTGTCGATGGATTCCTGGCCCAGGGAAGGACCCACGGTGCGCTGCTCCAGCACGTTCACCGGCGCGGGCAGGGCTCCGGCGCGCAGCACCACGGCCAGATCGCGGGCCTCGGTCTCGGTGTAGCGGCCGGTGATCTGGCCTCTGCCTCCGGGAATCTTGTCCTGGATGGTGGGTGCGGAAAAGGCCTTGCCGTCCAGGATGATGGCCATGCGCTTCTTCAGGTTCTCGCTGGTAACGCGTTCGAATATCTTGGCTCCGCGCGAAGTCAGGGTGAACGTCACATAAGGCTGGCTGTTGTTCTGATCGAAGCTTACCCGGGCGTCGGCAATGAGTTCGCCGGTCATCACGGCCTCGGACTTCACCACCAGGGGACGCTCGGTGTATTCGCCCTGACGGCCGGACACCCGTTCCATGATGATCTCGCGGCCCGGAGGCAGCTGGCCCTTGGCCACCTTGGCAGGATCGATGGAGTCGTCCACGATCTTGAATTCCAGGTGAGCCGTCTTGCCCACCAGGGCGATTGCCCGGTCAGGGTCTTTCATGCCGGGAAGCTGGATCTGGATGCGGTCCCCGGCCTGCTTGCGGATGTCGGGTTCGGCCACACCGAACTGGTCGATGCGGTTTCTGATGGTCTTCACCGCCTGGTCCACGGTGAGCGTTTCGAGGTTCTTGGTGTACTCAGGTGTGAAGGAGACGGTGAATTTCACCTTGCCGTCATCCACCACTTCGGATTTGAGCACACGCACTCCGGAGAACTGCTTCTTGAGCAGTTCCTCGAAGTCCGCCCGCTTGTCCGGGGTGGCCAGAACGAATTCGAGACGCTTGGGGTCCGGCATGTTCTGCCGGATGATGGTCATCTCCTTCTCCTGGGCGAAGGCCTTGATATCCTGCCCGGCCTGGGCCAGGGAGTTGGCCAAAGCCTTTTCCACATCGACGCCGAGCGTCAGATGGATGCCGCCTTTGAGGTCCAGGCCGAGGTTGACCTGATTGCCGGGCAAATACTTGCCCAGCGGCGATTGCCGCACGGATTCGATGGAAGGCAAGGTGAAGAGAAGCCCAAAAACAAGGGCGATCGCCACCACTATCAAGCGCCAGGACAGGCTGGACATGCATGCTCCTTCATGCGCGAAAAGGGGAAACCGCCGGTTTCCCCCTCGCAAATGGTCAAAAGGTCAGGCAAAACCGGATTACTTCTTTTCTTCCGGCTTGTCTTCCTTCTTCTCGTCGGCTTTGGCGGCCTTCTTGTCGTCTTTCTTGGCAGGGGCCTGGGCCATGTCGGCGAGTCCGGCCACGTAGCTGCGCATGACGGTGATGACGACGTTGGGGGCGATCTCCACGTTCACCTTGTCGTCGGTGATCGATTCGATGCGTCCGTAGATGCCACCGCCGGTGAGAATCTTGTCGCCGCGCTTGAGCTGCTTGAGCATCTCGCGCATTTCCTTCTGCTTCTTCTGCTGGGGGCGGATAAGCAGGAAGTAGAAGATGACGAACATCAAAACGAGCGGCAGGAAAGACATCAGACCGCCACCCTGTCCGCCGTCGGCTCCCGCAGGCATCTGGCCCATGGCGTACGCCACGCTGGTCAGCATCATTGAATCCTCCAGTAGTTGTTTCCGTGAATGCCGCGCCTAACAGGCAACGTAGAGATTGCCGTAGGGACGATGAGAGAACGGCTTCACGCGCTGGAAGGGTTCGGCCAAAATCGTCTTCAAGTCAACCCCGAATTCCTTGCAGAACTGTTCGAGGTTGGCTGTGATGAGCTTCATATCCTCGTCGTCAACGGCTTCGGTCTTCAAATGGGGGCCCAGTTGTTCAACGGGCACCTCGCCGCGCACGTAGATGACGCCGCCGTGCATCCCGGTACCGAGCGAGCGCCCGCAGATGGGTGCGTCGGGCTTTCCGGTCAGCATGCCGAGCAGGATGATGGCGCCCCCTGCCATGTATTCGCCCAGGAAGTCGCCGGCCTTGCCGCCGATGACCAGCACGGGGAATTTTTCCTTGTAGGCCTTCATGTGGATGCCCACGCGGTAGCCCACGTCGCCCTTCACCAGCACCTTGCCGCCGCGCATGGCGTAGCCCACCACGTCGCCGGCCATGCCGTTTATCACCACCAGGCCGTCGTCCATGGTATTGCCCACGCCGTCCTGGGCATTGCCTTCCACGCGGATGTAAGGCCCGCGCATGAAAGCGGCCATGTCCTGGCCGGGCACGCCGTGGATGAGGAACTTTATGTCCCCGTCCAGGCCGTCGGCGATGTAGCGCTGGCCGCGCACGTTTGTGATCTCGAACTCGGTTTCGCCCTTGGCCACCAGTTCGCGGATCTGCTTGTTGAGTTCACGGTAGTAGATGTTGTCGGCATCGAGCAGCATGTCGCGTCCCTCTTAGTCTTCCAAATGCACGATGACGGGTTCGCCCGCCTTGGGGGCCCAGACGGTGTCCAGCTCGCGGCATACGTCGCGGATGGAGGATTCCTCGCTGGACATGAACACGTTGTTCCCGCTTTCGGCCACCAGGAGCGGACGAAGCTTGATGCGGTCGTTTAAGCCCATCAGGCATTTGCCGTCGGAAACAAGGATGGCGAAGGGACCGTTGAGCAGAGCCGAACCGTAGACCATGCGCAGGGCCTCGAAGGCCTTTTTCTGGTCGGCGGGCATGCGGTCTATCTCGTCCCAGAACGGGGGAGCGAACACCCAGCTGGCCATGCGCAGAGACAGGCCGTGCTTGCGCACCAGCATGTCCAGCTCGTAGGCCACCACCTCGGTGTCGGTCATGAGCGTGCACTCGTAGTCGTGCTCGCACAGGTAACGGCGGTTGATGCCGTAGGAACTGATCTCGCCGTTGTGCACGATGGACCAGTCCAGCAGGGTGAACGGGTGCGCCCCGCCCCACCAGCCCGGAGTGTTGGTGGGGAAGCGGTTGTGCCCGGTCCAGATGTAGGCCTTGTATTCGTCCAGGCGGAAGAACTCGGCGATGTCCTCGGGGAAGCCGACGCCCTTGAAGGCGCCCATGTTCTTGCCCGAGGAGAAGACGAAGGCCGGGGTCTTCTTGTTGATGTGCATGATGACGTTGACGATGTAGTCCTTCTCGTCATTGGTGCGCCACATGGGCCTGTCCACGCCCTGCTTGGGCGACAAGAAGTAGCGCCACACGAGGGGCGGGTTCTTGATGGCCAGGGTGGGCTTGGTGGGAATGGGCTGGGACTCGTGGGTGGTGAAGAACTTTTTGATGAGTTCCTCGGCCGAGTCGAGCCCGTCCTGGGTGTCTGCCATGACGTGGAAGGCGTACTTGTCGGCGTGGTCCGGATAAATGCCGTAGGCCGCGAAGCCGCCGCCCAGACCGTTGCCGCGGTCGTGCATGGTGCACATCGCCTGGATGGGCATGGAACCCGGGATCAGCTCGCGCTTGGTGTTGATGACGCCGAAGACGCCGCAGCCCGAGATGTCCTTCTCAAAGTCGTAATATCTTTCTGGAGCCTTCATTGGACGTGCGTCTCCTTAAACGATCTCTTGCGCGCCGACGGGGTTGAACTGCTCGTCAAAAAAGCCTTCCGGCCACTGAAGGATGGAGGGCTGGCCATTGATGAGCTTGTCCTTGGTCTCGGCGTCCAGGGGGAATTTGAAGCGGATGAACCCGGTGTAGACCCCGGCGATGTCAATCTCGCCGAGCAACACGTAGCCGATGAGCTTTTCGTCCTTGAAGACAAGCTTGCGGTAGGTGCCGTGCTCTTCGTCCAGGGTGTCGGCCACTTCGATGCCGGGCTCGCTTACGGCCTGGTTGACCACGCCCACGCTTACTGTGGGCAGCCCGTAGAAGGCGATGGCGTTCATGGCCAGGCCGCCCGTGTAGGGGCTCTCCGCCCCGGCCATGTTCTTGCCCGCGTAGAAGCCCTGGTTGAAGGCATTGGGCCAGATGGGCACCACCCGGTTTTCATCCAGGATGAGGTCCTTGGCCTGGGCCACGTCTCCGGCCGCGAACACGTCGGGATCGGACGAGGCAAGCATGTCGTCGACCACGATGCCCCTGTCCACGTTTATTCCGGCGGTCTTGGCCAGATCCGAGGCGGGCACCACGCCGATGGCGATGACCACGGCCTGGCAGGGAAGAAACTCGCCGTTCTTCAGGGTGACGCCCTGGACCTTGCCGTCGGCACCGCGCTTTATCTCTGTAGCCTGGGTTCCGCAGTGGACCGTGATGCCCACCTCTTCCAGGCGCTTGGCCACCAGGTTGCCGGCCTTGTCGTCGAAGGCGGCCGAGAGCACCCGGGGGGCCAGTTCCACGATGGAGATCTTCACGCCCCTGTCGTGGAGGGATTCAGCGGCCTTCAAACCGATGAGCCCGCCGCCGATGACCACCACGTTCTTGCAGTTCCTGGCCACGTCGATGAGCGTCTCGGCATGGGCCAGGGTGGTGAAGCTGTACACGCCGGGGCCGTCCTTGCCGGGCAGGGGCGGAATGAACGGGACGCCGCCGGTGGCAACAAGGAGCTTGTCGTAGCCGTAGCTGTGCCCGTCTGCGGTGGCCACTTTCTTGGCCTTGGTGTCGATGCCGGTCACCTTGGTGCCCAGGATCATCTTCACCTTGTTCTTGTCGTAGAAGGTGACGGGCCGAAGCTGCATGCGCTCAGGACCGATCTTTCCGGCCAACAGGTAGGAGATGAGCGGACGGCCGTAGGTGGGGGAGTTCTCCTCGGAGATGACCATGATCTCTCCGTCGGGGTCCTTCCTGCGGATGCCTTCGATGGCGCCCACGCTGGCCACGCCGTTGCCCACGATCACATATTTCATCGCATTTCTCCGCTTAGTCCTTGCCGCGATCTTCGAAGACCAGGCCAGCGTTGGGGCAGGCTTCCACGCAGGCGGGCGTGTCGCGGCCCGCGCACATGTCGCACTTGACGATCTTTTCCTTGAGCGGGTGCCTGCGGATGGAGCCGAAGGGGCAGGCCATCAGGCAGGACCAGCAGCCCACGCACTGCTCTTCGTTGTATTCGCAGCGGCCGGTCTCCGGGTTCTTGGTGAGCGCTCCGGAGATGCAGGCGGCCACGCACATGGGCTCCTCGCAGTGGCGGCAGGAAAGGGCCACGCACACCGCGCCTTCCTGGAGCACGCCGCGACGGGGGGCCAGGCCTTCCTGAACCTTCTCCACATTGTGGGCCAGGATGGTGTCCTTGGTCTTGGAGTGGGCCGTCAGGCAAGCCACCTCGCACAGGTGGCACCCGATGCAGACTTCCTTATTGGGGTATATCTTCTTCATGGCCTACCTCCCGGCGCTCTTGACGCCCAGGGTGTCCAGCTCGTTCTGGTTTAAGCCCACGGCCCGGAGCTTGTCGCGGTTGCCGCGCAGGCTCTCGATGGAGTTGAGCCCCATGCCGCCAAGCATCTCCTCGATTTCGTGCGCCCAGGCCTTCATGAGGTTGGCCATCTTCTTGGCGGCGATATCGGGGTTCTGGCGCTTGGCCAGGTAGAGGTCGTTGGTGGCGATGCCCCAGGGGCACTTGCCGGTGTAGCAGCGGGCGCACAGGGTGCAGCCCACGGCCAGCAGGGCCGCGGTGGCGATGTAGACCGCGTCCGCGCCCAGGGCGATGGCCTTGACCACGTCCGCCGAGCAGCGGGTGCCGCCGGCAATGACGATGGAGGCGTCGTTCCTGATGCCTTCGTCGCGCAGGCGCTGGTCCACGGAGGCCAGGGCCAGCTCGATGGGGATGCCCACGTTGTCGCGGATCATGGCCGGGGCCGCGCCGGTGCCGCCGCGAATGCCGTCGATGGCCACGATGTCCGCTCCGGCGCGGACTATCCCTGAGGCGATGGCGGCCACGTTGTGCACGGCCGCGATCTTCACGGACACGGGCACCTTGTAGTCGCTGGCCTCCTTCAGCGCGTAGATGAGCTGGTGGAGGTCCTCGATGGAGTAGATGTCGTGGTGCGGGGCCGGGGAGATGGCGTCGGAGCCTAACGGCACCATGCGTGTCTCGGAGACCCTGGCGGTGATCTTCTCGCCGGGCAGGTGGCCGCCGATGCCGGGCTTGGCGCCCTGGCCGATTTTTATCTCGATGGCCGCGCCCGCGTTCAGGTAGTCGCGGTGCACGCCGAAGCGTCCCGAAGCCACCTGCACGATGGTGTTCTTGCCGTACTTGTAGAGGCTTTCGTGCAGGCCGCCTTCACCGGTATTGTAGTAGGTGCCCACTTCGGTGGCGGCGCGGGCCATGGCTATGTGCAGATTGAAGTTGATGGACCCGAAGCTCATGGCCGAGAACATGATGGGAATGTCCAGCTTGATGTTGGGCTTGAGCTCGGTCTTCAGTTTCGGCCCGTCAGCGGTCTCCTCGAACTCCAGGCGCGTGGGCTTGGCTCCGAGGAAGGTACGCAGCTCCATGGGCTCGCGCAGCGGGTCGATGGAGGGGTTGGTGACCTGGCTGGCGTCCAGCAAAAGTTTGTCCCAGTAGACAGGGATGTCTACGGGGGAACCCATGCCCGCAAGGAGAACGCCTCCGGTGTCGGCCTGCTTGTAGATGTTCTTTATGAACACCGGCCGCCACAGGGCGTTGGGCTTGAAGGCGGAGGGCTTCTCCTGGATGAGCAGGGCCTGGGTGGGGCACAGGGCCTCGCACCGATGGCACCCGATGCACTTGGTGTTGTCGTGCCGCACGCACTGGCGCGCCTCATCCCAGTAGTGCACGCCGTAGGAGCACTGACGCACGCACACCTGGCAATTGATGCAGGCGTCCTTGTCCCTGACGACGTGAAAGTCGTGGTAGTTCTTGTTTATGGGAGCGAAGGCCAAGACGGTCACCTCTTTCATACGTTTTGGAGGGGTATTGCGGGCGCTGATGGTGCGGCGCCCCCGGCCCGCGCCCCCTTCAAGGCGTCGGGCCGAGCTGCCCGTGCGGCATGGGTGGCCGGGGCTCGGAAATGCGGGAAAGGGAGAATGGGAATTCTCGAAGATTTCGTCAAGTGGAAAATGCGCTGAAAACGGGTCTCAGCCCAGGCTATACAACGAAATACGGCTATTTTCGAGGCTTGGCGGGATTTACATTATGGAAAACTTTTTTTGCGGTGTTCCGCTGAGCGTACCTTTTTGGTCATATTGGTTTGGGGCGTTGCGGCTAGTGAACTTCACGGGAGCACAGGACGCAGGAGGGGTTTTGGGATGGTTGAGTGGGCGGCTGGAGATGATGTTACATTTTTGTAGGGATTGTCGAAAATAGTATACTAAATTGGTATACTATTCTAACTGCTTTGTGGCATCTTCTCTTGCTTGTCCGCCCCACTCTGTCCTACAAGGCCATCGGCGGACCTGCCTGCCCATTTCTCACGGAGTCTTAATACAATGAAGGATATCGCCAAGTTCCTCTCCGGCTTCAAGGAATTCCAGCGCACCTACTTCTGCGGTGACGACCAGATATTCTCCGGCCTCAAAGAAAACCAGAACCCCAAAGTCCTGGTCGTCGCCTGTTCCGACTCCCGGGTGGACCCGGCCATCCTCACCGGGTGCGAGCCCGGCGACATGTTCGTTGTCCGCAACGTGGCCAACCTGGTCCCCCCCTACGAGAAGCACCCCGGCCACCACGGCGTGAGCGCGGCAGTCGAATACGCGGTCAAGGTTCTCCAGGTGGAGCATGTCATCGTGCTCGGCCACTCAGGGTGCGGCGGCATCCAGGCTCTCATGACTCCTGACCGCGAGAACTTGGGCGAGTTCATCGCCCCCTGGGTGAAGATAGCTGAACCCGCCCTGCGCGAAGTCTCCGAGAAGCTCCCTGAGAAGGACCCTGACGTGCGCCAGTGCGCCTGCGAGCAGGCCGCCGTGCTCGTATCGCTCGAGAACCTGCTCACCTTCCCCTGGATCTTCGACCGGGTCATGACCGAGAGGCTCTACCTGCACGGCTGGTACTTCGACATGCAGCGCGGGGAGCTGTTGAGCTACCTGCCCGAGACCGGCACGTTCGAGCCCCTGGTGGCTCGTTGCGAATCGAAGCGGTAGACTCGTCTAGACAAGCAAGGCACCCCGGGCAGGTCTGCATTTTCCCGCCCCTGGGCTCACCCTGATCGTCTCCCGTGCGCAGCAAAGACCAGTGCGCATCATGCGTTGCGTCTTCATTGCGTTGACACTGCATCGCGATGCCCGTTCCACCACACCATCAGCATCGCCACTCAATTCAACAAAGGTGATTGGCAAAAAAAATCACCATAAACTGTTTAGCGTTTTATACAATTCTGCATTGTTTTTCCTGCGTACCATCCACAGTTCTTGAACTCTGCGAAAAGCCGACCTTAATGAGCGGCTTTCTGTTATGCCACCCCTGGCATAAATTGACATACTCTGCCCACCCCACTACACGACACAATACGAACGATCCGTTTTTCGTTCGCAGTTACAGTAGGTTGAAACACTAACGGAAACTAACCGTAATTGACGTTCCGAGATCAACGGAGGCTTACATGGCTAAGTTCATTCGGGTGGATATGGGCACGAAGAAGGCGACCATCGCCGAGTGCCCCGAACAATACGCAGGCCTGGCCGGTCGCGGGCTTACCTCCATCTTCATCGCCAACGAAGTGAAGCCCACCTGTCATCCCCTGGGCAAAAACAACAAGCTGATCTTCGCTCCCGGCTTTCTCACCGGCACCAGCGCGGTCAACTCCGGCAGGCTGTCCTGCGGCGCCAAGAGCCCGCTGACCGGCGGCATCAAGGAAAGCAACACCGGCGGCACCTTCTCCCAGAAGATGTCCAAGTTGGACATAAAGGCCATCGTGTTTGAGGGCCTTCCGGCCGAAGACAAGTACTATGTGGTACATGTCACCGCCAACGGCGTGACTATCGACGATGCTCCCTCCGAGATCATCGGCATGGGCAATTACGACGCGATAAAGGTCCTGCAAGCCAAGTACGGCCCCAAAGCCGGCGTGGCCATCATCGGCGCGGCTGGCGAAATGAAGCTTACTGCGGCCAACATTTCCTTCGCCGACCCTGAGAGCAACATCCGCAGCGCCGGACGCGGTGGCCTGGGCGCCGTCATGGGCTCCAAGAAGATCAAGGCCGTGGTCATCGACGACACCGGCGCCCCCGGCGTCACCATCGCCAATCCGGACGCGTTCAAGAGCGCGGCCAAGCGTTTCACCACCGCCCTCACCACCCATCCGGTCACCGGTCAGGGCCTGCCCAAGTACGGTACCAACGTGCTCATTAACATCATGAACGAAGCCGGCGGCCTGCCCACCAAGAACTTCCGCTGCGGCCGCAACGAGTGGGCCAACAACGTCGGCGGCGAGACCATGGCCGCCATCATCGAAGAGCGCGGTGGCAAGACCACCCACGGCTGCCACGCCGGGTGCATCATCCGCTGCTCCCAGCACTATGTGGACAAGCAGGGGAAATACATCACCAGCGGCTTCGAATACGAGACCATCTGGGCGCTCGGAGCCGACGCGGCCATCGACGACCTTGACGCCATCGCCTACGCCGACCGCGAATTCGACGAGGTGGGCGTTGATTCCATCGAGACCGCCGTGGCCGTGGCCGTGGCCATGGATGCCGGAATCATTCCCTGGGGCGATGGGAAAAAGGCCCTCGAACTCATCAAAGAAATCCGCAAAGGCACCCCCCTCGGCAGGATTCTCGGCTGCGGCGCCGCCGCTGTCGGCCAGATGTACGGCCTTACCAGGGTGCCTGTGGTGAAAAACCAGGCCATCCCGGCCTACGACCCGCGCGCGGTCAAGGGCGTCGGCATCACCTACGCCACGAGCCCCATGGGCGCTGACCACACCGCCGGGTATGCCGTGGCCACCAACATCCTGAAGGTTGGCGGTTTCGTGGACCCGCTCGCCAAGGAAGGCCAGGTGGAGTTGTCGCGCAATCTGCAGATCGCCACTGCCGCCGTGGACAGCACCGGCATGTGCCTGTTCATCGCGTTCGCCATCCTAGACATTGCCGACGGCTTCAACGCCCTGGTCGACATGATAAACGCCCGCTACAACCTCTCCCTGACCGGAGACGACGTCACGGCGCTTGGCAAGACCATTCTTAAGGCTGAACGCGATTTCAACCAGCGGGCGGGCTTCACCAACGCTCACGACCGGCTGCCGGAGTTCTTCGAAGAGCCGTGCCCGCCGCACAATGCGATTTGGGACTTCACGGATGAGGAAATCGACGAGGTGTTCAACTTCTAGCGCCGTGCAAGAGCGCACGGGCTGAACTGTAAGCCAATGAGGGCGGACGGCTCATTGCCGTTCGCCTTCATGTTTTAGTAAGGCCCAGGCTCCCATCAGCTCGATGTTTGGCACCCGGTGTTTGCGATTGACTCCCCAACCGTCCGCTCTTAATTTTGCCGTATGAATATAACCGTAAAATGCTTTGCCACCCTGAACTCGTTTCAACCGGAAAACGAGGAGCATTTCCCGCTGCACGCCGGCGAAACAGTCGAAGCCCTCATTGAACGCCTGGGCATGGCCCCGGACATGGTGGCGGTGCTGTTCGTCAACGGGGTTCACGCCGCAAGGGACAGGGTTCTATCCGATGGAGACCGGGTCAGCCTGTTTCCCGCCGTAGGCGGCGGGTGATTGCGACTCGAGTTTTTACCCGGCGAACTTTTCCCGCATTGTTCCAGAATGAGCCCGCCCACTTCCTTACCGCATCCACGGCAGAGAGCTTGAAAGTATCGCGGAAGTGACGCAAGCTTACGGAAATACTCACACCGTCAGCAATGCGGGAACCCAATTGGAGGAACCGGACGTGCCGTCGACTATCGAACTCCGTGCCTTTATGGACCTTGTCGGTTTGTTTCGGGAAAGAGGCTGGAGCAATCCGAAGCAGGTTGATGTCCAAGAAAAAATGTCCGGCATTGAACTGCTGGAACTTCTTGGAATCCCACAGGAAATGGTCGAGGTTATTTTCGTCAACGGCAGGGCCCACACCCCCTCCTTGGCCGAAGTGGCCGGTGGGGACAGGGTTGCCTTGGCCCCTCCCGGGGTTCCTGGTCCGTATCGCGTTCTGCTCGGCTTCAAGAACATGGGATGAGGGGGTGGACCGGGCCTGTTCCTTCTGTGCGTCGACATCGGCCCGGACACCATGAGGCGGCCAATGCTCTCCTCCCGGAGAGAGCTCCCCCCTGGACCACGGCGACAGGGTGGACTTATTCACAGCCGTGCCCGGAGGTTGGCATGACTTCCCCGGTCGATGATCTGGCCGAATCAGGCACACTTCCCGACGGCACCCCTGTTCGCATCCTCTCCCTTCGCTCCGCTCGAAGCGCGGCGCATCTGATGGGCACGGGCCTGCGCCTGGCCGAGATCACAGCCTTGGAACAAGGCATCATCCCCGAACGCTACCTGCGCAACTTCAAGACCTTCGACTGCGCCGCTCAAGCCAGGCTTCTGAACACCAAGGTGGCCATGGTGGGCCTGGGCGGCCTGGGCGGGCACATCCTGGACGGCCTGGCCCGGCTGGGCTTCGGCATCATCTCCGCCGCTGATCACGACGTGTTCGAGCCCTCCAACCTGAATCGCCAGCTCCTGGCCACCCAGAACTCCATCGGCGCATCCAAGGCGGGCACTGCCAAGGCCCGGCTGGACGAGGTGAACCCGGCCGTGGAGCTTCACGTCCGCCAGCTCTACGTGGAACCGGAGGATTTTGAAGAATTCTACGCGGGCGTGGACATCGCCATCGATGCCCTGGGCGGCGCGGCCTGCCGCCCGGCGGCCGAACGCGGCGCGGCCAAGGCGGGCGTGCCTTTGATAACCGCTGCCGTGGCGGGCTGGACCCTGCTCGCAGCCACGGTTCTGCCCGGAGGCAAAGGTCCGGCCGGGTATTTCTGCCCGGAGACGAAAGCCAAGAAGCCTTCCGCCGAGGATTCGCTCGGCTGCCTGACCCCGGCCATCCACGTTGCCGCTGGCCTGGTGCTGGCCGAAGCCGTGAGGATCGCCCTGGGCAAGCCCCCGCAGCTCGGGGGACCAGGCGGGCGCATGGTTGCCATGGACCTGGAACGCATGAGCCTGGAGCGGTTTTCGTTGCCGACATGATTTGGGGAGAAGAGACCTCCGGCGGCCAAAGGGACTGCGTCCCTTTGGAATCCCATTTCAAACCCAAGAGGCGGCTTCAGGCCGCCTCTTAGGTTTTGTATATGCTCCACGGACAACGCTTCCCCGTATTCCACTGTGTTTAGCGCTTTGTGCAAACGAACAGGCTACATCATGTTGGCGCCGCCCCTGTGTTCGGCCCGTTTGGCCTTGGCGAAGGTCCGCCACTCCGCGACGGTCAGCTTGCCGTCTCCGTTGGTGTCGGCCTGTTTCATCATCTCGTCCGTGAACTTGGGGAACCGCTTCTGAATCTCTTCCTTGGTCAAAAAGCCGTCCTTGTTGGTGTCCATCTTGTCGAACAGCGGATGATGATCCGGGTTTTGGGCGAAAGCTGCGGTAACAAACAGTGCGAGGATACCGGCCAGGGCGAATACAAGAAGACTACGACGCATTTCATTCCTCCAGAGTGATGGTGCCGGGTGCAAATCCCGACTGTTCTCAAGGGAGTCGGCGGATGGTTCGCTCGGGTTACACAAGGCATTGCAACCCTGTTCAGTGACCGGTTTCCTCCCCTGCCACTTCTTCTCGACTCGGTCATACGCTGGCGCAATGCAGTGGCGCGGGAGAAAGCTTTGGGTTATCCACAAGCCATGCAGCTCGACTACGAAGGTCTTTTCACTGCCTTGAACAAGGCCGGGATCCAATACCTGCTTACGGGTGGAGTGGCGGTGAATTTTCACGGTCTCCCCCGCATGACCTACGATGTTGATCTGATCGTGCTGCTGGAGAAGGAGAATCTGGAGAAACTGACTGCCCTACTGGAAGGACTCGGCTACCGCCCAAGGCTCCCGGTTCCTGCCACGGAGTTAGCCAACCCTGCCAAACGCGCGGAGTGGCAACGCGAAAAAGGGCTTTTGGCTTTCACTTTCCAGCATCCCAGCCAGCCCATGGCCGAGGTGGATGTGATGCTGGACGCGCCCGCGCCCTTCGAGGAGCTGATGACCCGGCGCCAGGACATGCCTTTCGGACAGACCACGGTCCCGCTCATTGCCCGTGAGGACCTCATAGCCAGCAAGCTCGTATCTCCAAGGCAGCAAGATATCTGCGATGTCGAGGCGCTGCGCAAATTGGAGAAATGCTCGTGAATGGGGACAAACCGCTTGTCGGCTTCTTTCATGAACCTGATCCAGAGATGGTGAAGGAATACGGCACCTGGCCGCTGGAACGTCGGGCGGCCTGGCTGTTCGCGGGGCTTAAAGCACGGCTTCTTCTGCCAAAGGAAGTGAGGGAGTTGCAGGATCAGTTCAGGAGGGGGGAAAGATAATTGAGGTCTTACGCTTTACTACCAAACTAGAACCATCTCTACTTCGCATCGCCTTCCTTTTTCCTTAAGAAGCCCAGTACGTTGAAGCACGCTCGGACAATGCCCTGCTCCCGGGTCTTTTCCGGCAGGGCTCGAATGTATTTGAAGAACATTCTTCGCCCTGGCCGGATTCAGACCCGCTCGCGGGCCCGCCACTTCCTTATATTTTTGGAATACACCAAAAGTTTGGATGACCGAAGCGTCTCAGAGGGCGGGGTCTCGCGGCGAAATGCGAGGATGCTCTTCACATGCATCCGAGCATTGCAGCCGAGACGGCCCCGCCCACAGAGACGCTAGACCAATAAAAAAGGCAGCTCCAGGCTGCCTTTTTATTCTATCCCAACGGACAGATTTAGCTCTCGTAGTAGCTCCGCAGGTGCTGGCTCCTCACCGGGTGCCGCAGCTTCCTCAAGGCCTTGGCCTCGATCTGTCTGATGCGCTCACGGGTGACGTTAAACAGCTTGCCAACCTCTTCCAGGGTGTGGTCGCTCTTCTCGCCGATGCCGAAGCGCTTCCGGAGCACTTGTTCCTCCCTGGGGGTCAGGTCCGACAGCACCCGGGCGATCTGCTCCATGAGCTTGGTGTTCACCACCTCTTCGGCAGGGGCCAGGGCCTTCTTGTCCTCGATGAAATCGCCCAGGCTCGAATCTTCTTCGTCACCGATGGGCGTCTCGAGCGAAATGGGCTCCTTGGCGATCTTTAAGACCTTCTTCACCTTCTCCAGCGGGTAGTCCATGCGCTCGGCGATCTCCTCCGGAGTGGGGTCGCGGCCGAGCTCCTGGACCAGGTAGCGCGAGGTGCGGATCAACTTGTTGATGGTCTCGATCATGTGCACGGGGATGCGGATGGTGCGGGCCTGGTCCGCGATGGCGCGGGTGATGGCCTGGCGGATCCACCAGGTGGCGTAGGTGGAGAACTTGTAGCCGCGCTGGTATTCGAACTTGTCCACGGCCTTCATGAGCCCGATGTTGCCCTCCTGGATCAGATCCAGGAACTGCAGGCCGCGGTTGGTGTACTTCTTGGCGATGGACACCACCAGGCGCAGGTTGGCCCGGATGAGCTCCTGCTTGGCGCGCGAGGCGGCGTTGTTGCCGCGCTTGATGCGCCAGAGCACTTCCTCCAGGTCGGAGACGTGGTGGCAGCACTTGTCCTGCAGGCGGTGGAGGATCTCCATCTTGGCCAGGATCATTTCCTTGAAGGAGAAGATCTCCTCCACGGTCATGGAGAGGGCCTCGGCAGCCACCATGGGATTGATGTCCCGGGCTTCGAGCTGCTGGAACAGACCCTGGATTTCCACCTGGGTCTTGCCGGTGGAGAGGATGTAGGCGGAGAGGTCGCGCTGGCAGTTGTGCATCTGGCGAACGTAGTCTTCCACGGTCTCGATGACCCGGTCGATGAGGGTCTTCTCCAGCTTGATGTCGCGCAGGCGGTTCACCACCTCGTCCTTGAAGGCCATGATCTCGCGCTGCACGCCGGCCACGCGGCGCTCCAGGCAGGCGCAGGAGTCGAGCTTGGTGTAGACCTTGCGGCGCTTCTTGAAGATGGCCTTGAGCTCGTCCAAAAGAAGGATGACGCGCGAGCGCTGGTTCATCTCGTCTTCGGAGGGATCGTCTTCCTCGATGGTCTTGACCACGTCTTTAAGCTTAATGCGGCCCTGTTTCAGATCCTCGCCCACCTGGATGAGTTCTTCCAGGGCGACCGGCACTTCCACCAAGGCGTAGAGAACGTCCATCTCGCCGTTCTCGATCTTCTTGGCGATGGTCACCTCGCCGTCGCGGTCCAGAAGCGGCACGGCGCCCATCTCGCGCAGGTACATGCGCACGGGGTCGGTGGAGCGCGAGGAGTAGTCCAGCGCGTCCTCGGTTTCGGTGAGTTCCAGCGCGGCTTCGTCCGGAGCTTCCTCGCCCTCGGCGGGCATGACCTCAATTTTACGCATTTCCTTTTCGGAATCGACTATGGCTATGTCCATGGAGTCGAAAATGGAGATCACTTCCTCAATCTGGTCCGGATTGGTGGACAGCTCCGTGGGCAAGGCCTTGTTGACTTCCTCGAAGGTGAGGAAGCCCTTTTCCTTGCCCTTGGCGATAAGGGTTTTGATCTGCTGGATATCCTTGATGTTGCTCACTGATCCCTCCCAACAAGCTCGCTGAATGCGGCCATAAGGCGTTTCTCCTCATCGGAGTCGCCCTGCTCGCGCGCCAAGCGCATGGCCTCTATGAGTTCGCGCCTGCGTTCCTCGGCCCGAACGCGTCCGGCGTGGGCCGTTATGTCCTCCCACCAGCCTTTCGCCTCCTCATCGGAGAGAGGCTCCTTGCTGGCGCATTGTCCCCAGAAGCTCTTCTGGCGCTCATCCAGATAGGGCAGCACGTCGTACTGGCCGAACTGAGCGAGAAGACGCCAAAAGGCCCTGGCCCTATCCGTGGCCAGGGACTCGAAAACATTCATCCGCTCCATCTCCGGTATGTAGGAGGGGCAACGGATGGCAAACTCCAACATCTGGGCGTCCTTCTTGGCGTCAGCGCTCATGGGCTTGGCCTTGGGGGGCGCGGTCTTTTCGCCCTCCCGGCTGGCGCGGCCCTTGGCCCTTACAACGGCCAATTTGCGCAGCTCATGCTCCCCGATTCCCAGCCCATGGGCCAGGCGGGTGAGCATGGCGGCCCTTATTCCGTCGGAGTCCAGTTCGTCCAAAAATTCCAGCGCCCAGTCCACCACCTCTTTCGAGGAGCGCGAGCGCACGTTGGACAGGCAAAAATCCAGCCCCTCGCGGGCCGAATCCAGAAAGCTCTGGAACGCTTCCGGCCCGCCCGATTTGAGCAGGCTGTCGGCATCTTCACCTTTGGGCAAAAGCACAACCCGGCATTCCGCGCCCTGGGACAAGAGCATCTGGGCACTGCGAAAGGCCGCTTTTTCACCGGCGGAGTCGCCGTCGAAAACAAGGGTAACCTGGCGGGTGAAGCCTGTAAGGCGCTTTACCTGCGGCTGCGTCAGCGCCGTGCCGAGCACACCCACGGCTTCAGGGAAACCGTGCTGGTGCAGGGCGATAACGTCCAGGTATCCTTCAGTCAAAAGTGCCCTGCCCGCGCGGGACAAATACGGACGGGCCTGGTGCAGCCCGTAAAGATGGTCGCCCTTCTTGTAGACCACCGAATCGGAGCTGTTCAAATATTTGGGCTCCCCTTCTCCCATCACCCGGCCTCCAAAGGCAACAACCTTGCCCGAGACCTCATGGATGGGAAACATCAGCCTCTGGCGGAAGCGGTCCCACACCCGGCCGTCGTCGCCTTGCACCAGGAGCCCGGAGGCCACGGCCTCGTAGGGTTTGAACCCCTTGGTTCCCAGGTGGCGTTCAAGGCCGTGGTAGTCCTGGGGTGCGAACCCAAGTTGGAAGCGTTCAGCCATTTCCTGGCTCACACCACGACGCGCCAAATAATCCTTGGCTGATTCCCCAGCCGGACCGCGCAGGCAGTCGCGGAAGTAGTCCCGGGCCAGTGAATGCATGTCGCTGGCGGCCTGGCGCAGTCTGCGTTTCTTCTCTTCCTGGGGGTCTGGCTTGAACTCGGCCAGGGCGATTCCCGCCTCACGGGCCAATTGCTCCAAACCCTCGCGAAAGTCCAGACCATTGATACGACAGTAGAAATCTATAACGTCGCCGGAGGCTTGGCAGCCGAAGCAATAAAAGACCCCTTTTTCCGGACTGACGCTGAATGAGGCGGTTTTTTCGTTATGGAACGGACACAAGCCGACCAAGCGGGCCCCGGCTGGCCGAAGGGCCAGGTACCGCTTGACTACATCGGCAATGTTGAGCCGGGACTTGAGGGCTTGTATCGCCCTGGGATCGTTTTTCATGATCCTCAAACGTTCGGGTTGCGCTCAAGCTAAGTCCGTTTCCGCCGAGGGCAAGCCCGGCCGCCACTTTTTTATTTCAATTCCACCATGGTCATGCCGTCTCCGCCCCGCTCTTCCGATGCCAAAGCAAAGGATGCCACGGCGGGAAACTCCTTGAGAAACGCGTGAACCTCGCGCCTGAGCGCCCCGGTACCGCGTCCATGAACGATTTCCAGGCCGCCCGCCCCGCGCAGGATGGCCTTGTCCAAAAAGGCGGAAAGCTCGGAAAGGGCAACATCGGCACGCATACCCCGCAGGTCGAGCACCATGGTCGGACCGGAGGGTTCCCCTTTTCCAGAAGAAGAATCCTTCGCCTGGCCATGAAAGGAGCCTGGAGAGACAGTACCGCCCGACTTGCCTGTGGCTCCGGCTCGAGCCGGGCCTGCGGCTCCAGTTCCCGTCCGGGCCTGCTCCGGGGCGAGGGCAACGTCCTCGAACGCTGCCCAGAGGCTCACGCCGCCCATGTCCACCTTCAGGGCCTTGCGCTTGTCGTCCAACTCCCGGACTGTCCCGGACTTGTCCCAGCCTTTGAGGCGGACCCGGTCTCCGGCTTTCACGTCCTCCCAGGCCCAGGCCTGGACGGCAGGCGCCTCATCAACCTGGGGACCCAGCTTTTCGACAGATTTGCGGGTCTCGGCCAGTTCCTTCAAGGCCTGCTTGCGGCCGATCTTCTCGGTCTCAGCCTGGCGAAGGATGGTGCGGGCCTGGGACTTGAGCTCCTCCAGCAGGATCTTGCGCTCCTTTTCGAAGCTCTCGGCCAGTTTGCGGCGCCGCTCCTCGAGCTTGAGCTTTTCCTTGGCCAGAGACTGGAGCTCGAGTTCGCGCTCCAGAGCCAGCTCGTTTAGCCTGTCGAACAGCCGGGCCGAGTCCTCCCCGCCCATGAGCAGGTACTTCTGGGCCTGGTCCAACACCTCTTCAGCCAGGCCGCAGTCGCGAGCAACGTCCAGGGCCACGGACGCCCCGACCTGGTCGTAGGCCAGGACGTAGAGGGGCTTCTTGGTCTTGGGGTCAAAGAGCATGCTGGCCGAGCGCGCCCCGGGTTTGGTCAGCCCGTAGGCCTTGAGCGCCGGAAAATGTGTGGCCGCGGCCACGAACGATCCCTTGTCCAAAAGCTTGTCCACCACGGCCTGGGCCAGAGCCGCCCCCTGGGCCGGGTCCGTGCCCGCGCCGAACTCGTCGAGCAGAACCAGCGAGTCGCCCCCCAGGGTGTCCCAGACGCGGCTCAAATGGCTGATCTGGGCGGTAAAGGTGGAGAGATGGTCCTCCAGGCTCTGTTCGTCGCCCATGAACACGTACACGTCTTTCCAGAAGGGAAGCCTGCTCCCCTCGCGCACGGCCACGGGCATGCCGGCCAGGGCCATGACGGCCGTAAGCCCCAAGGTCTTCAGGCACACCGTCTTGCCGGCTGCGTTGGCCCCGCTGATGACCAGGGCCCGTTGCTCCGGCTTGAGAAGAATGTCCACGGGCCTGGCCTTGGCCGCATCGGCCATTGCCAGCAAGGGATGCCGGGCCGCGAAAAGTTCAACCGAGCCTTCTCCGCCAACCTCGGGTACGTGCCCGTCCAGGAGTCCGGCCAGGGCAACCTTGGCCAGGAGCACATCGGTGTCCACTGCCAGCGTGTACGCCGCGCGCAGCGCCGGCTCCTCATCGCGAGCCAGGCCGGTGAGAAACTTGAGGACTTTCTGTTCCTCCTCCCGTTCCTCGCGCTTGAGTTCCTGGAGGCGATTGTTCACATCCACCAAAAACATGGGCTCCACATAGCAGGTCTCCCCGGTCTGGGAGTAGTCGTGGATGATGCCCTGGATGCGCCCCTTGAAATTGGACTTGAGCGGCAGGACGTAGCGGTCGGACGAGATGGTCATGTACTCGTCCTGGAGGAAGAGGGCCAACCCCTCCTTGGAAACGAAATCCTTGACCTGGGATGAGCAGCGCTGATGGATGCGCCGTATTTCCTGGCGCACCGAAAAGAGCTCCGGGCTCGATTCGTCACGCAGTCCGCCGTCCTTGGCCAGGCACCGTTTCAGCGCCGGGAAAAGCTTCTGGGGCCAGATGCAGCCTAGAACGGTCTCGGCCAGAAGCGGCCAGCGCTCAAACCCGCTGCCGGAATCAAAATGATCGCGCAGGGCCCGGCACGCCTCAAGCACTTCGCGCACAGCCCAGAACCCGTCCGCATCCAGGGTGCGATGAGCCTGGGCGAGATATCGGAACACCCCATCAAGCTCAGGAAAGGCCTGGATGCGAAGCCCCGTGTCGGAAACGCAGAACACGGCCTGGCGCAGTAAATCCTGGGCCATGGCCAGTTCAGCAGGGCTTTCCAGGGGAGCGAGGGCACGGCACGCCTGCACGCCGGGCTCCGAAACCGCGAGTTTCGAAAACAGGGCAAGGACTTTTGTGAATTCCAGTTGGTGCAGGGCGCGGGATTCCATAGCCGAAGGTTACCATCCGGAAGCGGAAAGGCGCGAACGCGTCTTTCCGGGGGGAAATATTGTGGTCATGCGGAGGCGCTGAACCGGTCGTAGCCTTCGGCTGTCAAACGGCACAGGAAGGCCTAGGCGGTAAGGCGGGCTTTAACGATTTCGTTGACGGCTTTGCCGTCTATGCGGCCTTTATGCTTGGCCATTACCGCCTGCATCACCTTCCCCATCTCCCTGGCGGAAGTCGCGCCGGTTTCGGCAATGGCCGCTTCCACGGCAGCGACCGTTTCCTCGGCGGAGAGCTGAACCGGCAGATAGGCCTTGAGCACGACCATCTCGGCGGCTTCGCGCTCGGCCATTTCCGTGCGTCCGGCCTGGCTGAACTGGTCGATGGATTCTTGGCGCTGCTTGACCTGGCGGGCGATAACCTCAAGCATCTCCTCGTCGCTGAGAGGGCGCAAGAGTTCCACCTGGCGGTTTTTAGCGGCCGTCTTGAGCATCCTCAAGACGGCCACCCGAACCTCTTCCTTGGCTTTGTAGGCAGCCAGAAAGTCTTTTTCGATTTGTTCTTGAAGGGTCATTACATTTGGTTGATCTTGCGCATCTTCTTGAGCAGACGCTTGCGGGCGGCGGCCTTCTTCTTCTTGCGCATGACGCTCGGCTTCTCGTAGTGCTGACGCTTTTTCAGCTCGGAGAGAACGCCGGCCTTTTCCACCTGCTTCTTGAAACGGCGCAGGGAGATGTCGAAGTTATCGGATTCTTCAAGGTAAACACCGGGCAAAGAGATCACCTCCCCTTCTGGTCCGGCCTGAAGCCGGACGCCCGAAAAGTATTCTTAGCGTAAAGAACGTTTAGTTAACCTCACTCGACGCAAGGTTCAAGCATTATTTTCGCCACAGAGCGCAAAAAGGCCACCCGGCCTTACAGCCGGATGGCCTCTTGAAAATCCTGCTCCACAGCGCGCCGGCAGCTGCCAAGCGTCGCCATGGGAACAGAGGAGGAGTAGCCGCCGGCGAATACCGGCGAAGCCCGCCTCTAAAACTACTTCACTGCGTCTTTCAGCAGCTTGCCGGGGCGGAATTTCACCACCTTGGAGGCAGGAATCTTGATCTCGGCGCCGGTGCGGGGATTGCGGCCGGTGCGAGCCTGGCGCTCTTCCACAAGGAAGGTGCCGAAGCCAGTCAGGGTCAGTTTGCCATCAGCGACCAGAGTGGCCTCAACAGCCTCCAGGAAGGCGTTCAGGGCGCGTTCGGCGTTGGCCTTGGTGATACCGGCCTTCTCAGCAATTTTGACAACCAGATCAGCCTTCGTCATCGGTCCTCTCCTCCTCGGGTTCTGTTGCGATACGCCCAAAGCGTACCGGGACTTACGTGTTCAATACAGTCTATGCAACTACAGCATCCGGAGCTGACTCGCCCAGGCTTCCCCAGGCCGTCCACTTCGCGGAAGACGGGTCAGGCTTATAGCAATCACGGATCAATGTCTAGCGGGAATGCCCAGTATTTGTGGCCTCCGAGGTTTTTTTCATTCCAGACCCGGAAAGAATGAAACTTTGTTAATAAATATCAATTCAAATATTTCAGCAGGTTATACATTTGAACAGGACTCAGCTCTTCCGGACGGCTCAAATGGCTTAAATGTTCACTTTCCAGGAATATTTTTGCCCTCTCGTTCAAATCCGATCCGAGAATCCTTCCAAGCTGTTTGCGGCGCATGCCGAAAAGGCGCTTTATGAGCCCCGAAAATCGCTCCGGATGGGCCGGCCGATCAGACATGGGCCTTGGCGTAAAGGCAACCACCGCCGATTCCACCTTCGGTTTGGGAAAGAATACGCCAGGAGCCACCTTGAAGAGCTTTTCGGCAACCACGTGGCTTTGTAGCCAAACGGACAAGCCCCCATAGTCCTTCGTGCGCGGCTTGCCCACGATGCGCTCGGCCACCTCGAGCTGCACCATGAATACGGCCCGGGAAAAACCGGGGCAACGCCACACCAGATCCCACATGATTGGTGAGGCCACGTTGTAGGGAAGGTTGCCCACCACTCTCACAGGTGCGACCCTGCCCAGCCGTTCCCAGGCAAAGGCCAGTGCATCCGCGTTCACCACCTGGAGACCAGGCCAGCTTCGGGCGAGTTCCGGAGCGAGACTGGAATCCTTTTCCACCGCAATAACCCGCGCGGCTTGAGACCCCATCAGAAAACCCGTAAGCGCCCCTCGACCAGGCCCGATCTCAACGACCGTGTCCCCGGGTTCAATGCGAAGCGCTTCCACGATCTTGCGCGCCACGTTGGGGTCGTTCAAGAAATTCTGGCCAAGACTGCGTTTGGGCCTTCCTGTAAAATCCCCTCTCACGCCTGGCTCGCGGCCAGGGCCTGTTCCAGGTCCTCAATGATGTCTTCAGCGGACTCCAGCCCCACCGATATTCGCACCAGATCGGGAGTGACGCCCGCATCGAGCTGCTCCTGGGGTGTCAGTTGCGAGTGGGTGGTGGATGCGGGGTGGATCACCAGGGTCTTGGCGTCCAGTATGTTGGCCAAGTGGGAGCACAGTTTCACCGAATCGATGAATTTGCGGCCAGCGGCCAGCCCGCCCTTGATGCCGAACCCGAACACCGCGCCAGGCCCGTTAGGGAAGTAACGCCCTGCCCGGTCATGGTCGGGATGTCCGGGAAGAGCCGCATAATTGACAAAGCTCACAGCCGAGTGGGTGCTCAGGAACATGGCTATTTTCCTGGCGTTCTCGCAATGGGCCCTGGCCCGGAGCGGCAATGTTTCGACACCTTGGAGGATGAGAAAGGCATTCAGTGGAGCCAGGCAGGCGCCGGTATCACGCAGAAGGCCGCACCGGACCTTGAGCAGGTAGGCCATGCACTTGAGCTGGTCTTCCTCCAAGCCGCAGAAACTCTTGTAGAAGTTGACTCCATGATAGGTGGGGTCGGGTTCCGTTATCTCCGGGTATTTGCCGGACGCGGCCCAGTCGAAGCTGCCTTTTTCCACGATGGCGCCGCCGATGGAATTCCCATGCCCTCCGATGATCTTGGTGAGCGAATACACGCAGATGTCCGCCCCGAAATCAAAGGGGTTGAATATCGGCGGAGGGGATACGGTGTTATCGACAACAAGGGGCAGCCCATGGTCGTGGGCCACCTTGGCGATGGCCTCAAAATCGTCCACGTTGCAGCGGGGATTGCCGATGGATTCAATAAATATGAGCCGGGTATTGGCATCAATTGCCGCTGCGAAATTCTCCGGATCCGCGGACTCCACGAACCGGACCTCAATGCCGAATCGCTTCAGGGTGTGCGCGAACAAAGTGACCGTCCCGCCGTACAAATTGGAACCGGAGACGATGTTCTGCCCGGCCTGGGTGATGGCGGCCACGGCATAGAATATGGCGGACATGCCCGAGGCCACAACCAGCCCGGCTGTGCCGCCGTGCATGGCGGCGAGGCGGTTCTCGAGCACCTCGTTGGTTGGGTTCATGATGCGCGAGTAGATGTAGCCCGGCTCCTTCAGGGCGAAAAGGTTGGCTGCGTGATCGGAGTCACGGAAGGTGTATGACGTGGTCTGATAGATTGGCACGGCTCTGGCCCTGGTCTGAGAGTCCGGGATCTGGCCGGCGTGCAGCGCCAAGGTTTCAATTCCTATTTTTTTCGGGCTCATAAATGGCTCCTTGCTGAGTCTCCCGTATTCTCTAGCCCTGTGAAGCGAAAAAGAAAAGGGAGTTGAATTCTTTCCGGCAACCGGTGTAATGTGTACATTCCATGGGCTTTTTCAATACACTCTTTTCATCAAGCAAGAAGAAGGCATCCGACATGAACGACGAAGCCGTGCAGCACCAGTGGTATCTGCCTGAAAAAAGCCGGGAGCAGTTGAAGACCCTGTTCAAGGAACTCGTGCACCCTGTGAACCTGCACCTCTTCACCTTGGCCGGGACCAACGACCTCTTCAACGAATTCCTGCTTCGATTCGCCGCGGACCTGGCCCATGTGTCCGACAAAATACTGATACACCAACACACCGTGGGAGACGAGAAAGCCCGGGAATGGAAGGTGACCCATTCACCAACCGTGCTCGTTGAGCCCGAACGCTACCAGATACGCTTCGTCGGGGCTCCAATGGGGGAGGAAGGTCGCAGTTTTCTTGAGGCGTTGCTCTTGGCCTCCAAGCGACAGTCCGGATTATCGGAGGAGTCCAAATCCCTTCTGAAGGAGCTCACTGAGGAACGCACCGTCAAGGTGTTCGTAAGTCCGACCTGCCCCTACTGCCCCGCCCAGGCGGTTAACGCTTTCCGGTGCGCCGTGGAGCGCCCAGGCACGGTGCAGGCCTGGTGCGTTGAGATCGGCCAGATGCCCGATCTGGCCGAACGCTACGGGGTAGGCAGTGTTCCCCACACGGTGATCAACGAAAAGCTCTCCGTTCTGGGGCTCGAACAGGAACTGCGTTTCGTGGCCGAACTCGTCAGCCTGAAGGACGCGCAATCGCTCTTGAGCGCTCCAAGGCACAAACCCGGGGAAACCGCCGAAGTGGACTGTCTGATACTTGGCGCCGGGCCTGCCGGACTGACCGCGGGAATCTACGCGGGCAGGGCCGGACTGAAAACCATCATCCTGGAGCGCGAAACCATCGGCGGCCAGGTGGCGCTCACCCCGGTGGTGGAGAATTATCCCGGATTCGCCAACATTCCAGGCATTGCCCTCATGGAGGTCATGGCGGCCCAGGCCAGGCAATACTGCGAGATCATACAGGAAGAGGCGCAGCGGGTCAGCGCCGGGCCGGGGGGGGTGACGGCCGAAACCTCGACCCTCAAAATCAAGGCCAAGGCCCTGCTCATCGCCACCGGCGCGAAATGGAAAAAACTGGAGGTGCCAGGCGAGGTCGAGTACTTCGGCCACGGGGTCAACTATTGCGCCACCTGCGACGGCTACCTCTACAAAGGCCGCAAGGTCCTGGTGGTGGGTGGCGGAAATACGGCCCTCACCGATGCGTTGTACCTCAAGAACCTCGGCGTGGACGTGAGCATCGTTCATAGGCGCGAAGAATTCAGGGCCGAACGCTATCTGGTGGATTCCGTGAAGCGCGAATCCATCCCCCTGCACTTGAACTGCACTGTCGAAGCCATTCTGGGCGACGTGAAGGTGAACGCCGTCACCATCAAGGATGTAACAACGGGCAAGTCCGACCAAGTCAAGACCGACGGGGTGTTCGTGGCAATCGGGGAGACCCCGAATTCTGAGGTGGCAGCGCGGCTGGGGTGCCGGCTCAACCAGGACGGCAACGTGGAGGTGGATGCGCGCATGCGCACCAACGTGCCCAGGGTGTACGCTGCTGGAGACGTCACCGGCGGGGTGCGCCAGATCATCACCGCGGTGGGCCAAGGGGGCACCGCAGCGCTTTCAATCTTCGAGGACTTGCAAAAGAAAACTCACGGATAATCGAACAGTTAAAGAGAACATGAAAATTAATCCCTCAAAAACACTTGCACATTTGCGCAATGATGCAAATAATGTCTCCATGAACGGCACCGAATTCCTCGGCCAATGCACCGGAGAACTCTCCAGGCTGGCAAGCCCGGACCTCTTCAAAATCCTGAGCGACCCCACCCGGTTGGCCGTCCTGATCAGACTGGCCGCCTCGCCCTCGCCGCTTACAGTCAGCGAGGCGTCGCAGTGCTGTGGGGTACACCTTTCGGGCGTCTCCAGACACCTGAAGGCGCTCAAGGATGCCGGGTTGGCGGAAGCGGCCAAGCACGGCCGGGAAGTGGTGTACCGTCCGCGCCTCTCAGAACTCGTGGCCACGCTGCGAGGCATGGCGGACGCCATCGAAAGCTTTGCGCTTTCCGGGGAATGCTGCCGGCTACAAGGAGAAAACCATGAAGGGACACAATGTCCGCCGGGAGGTAGCCCTGGCGTACGGCAAGGCGATCACCTCGGCTAAAAATGCAAACACATGCGGATGCGGCGCCTCAAGCGGCTGCTGCTCCGGTTCAAGCAGCCCCGGCCAGTTGGCGAGCATCGCCGGATACGGCCCGGAACGCGAACTCTATAAGGATGCCGCCTCGACTTCTTTCGGTTGCGGAGCCCCTCTGGCCTTTGCTGGAGTGCAGCCTGGCCAGACGGTGCTGGACCTCGGATCAGGAGCGGGATTCGACCTGCTCATCGCTTCCGATATCGTCGGTCCAAGCGGTCTGGTCATCGGGGTAGACATGACGGACGAGATGCTCGCCACAGCGTCCGCAAACGTCAAAAACTCCGGGAAGGCCAATATCGACCTGCGCCGGGGTATTATCGAGGAACTGCCGGTGGCGGACTCCAGCGTGGACTGGGTCATCTCCAACTGCGTCATCAACCTCTCTCCGGACAAACCCGCAGTGTTCCGGGAGATCTTCCGGGTTCTCAAACCAGGAGGACGGTTCAGCATTTCCGACATCGTGGCTCAAAATATCCCAGACGATGTGCGTGAAAGTGCACAGGCTTACGCCGCATGCGTGGCTGGAGCGCTCTCCGAAACGCAGTATCTGGATGGTCTCAAAGAAGCGGGGTTCATACAGACGGATGTTGTGGAACGTCTCATCTATACGGCGGAGCAAATGCGGGCCATGCTTGGCGGCATTCTGCCTGAGACAGCCCCTGCAGGAGTTGGACGGGACGTATTAGACGAGCTGGCAGGCAATGTTTGGAGCGCGAAGTTCACTGGCACAAAGCCGGAATAAGACCCTCTAGTGCATTTCACGGGTCTCCGGCCGGACCGGCCGGAGACCTGTGCATGCAACTCTTCGCCAATGTGTTCCAGGCATCCCATGATGTACGAATGCCTGATGACCACACATACTTTAACAGTGCATCCTGCTTTTCAAACTAGCAATGGCCTCGCCCGCGCAGACCGCCATAAGCAGGCCCAGGCAAACCGGCACGGCAAGACCAGTCCAGATTCTTTCAAGTACTTGTTCCATTAGGGTTTCCTCCAGAACCGGAAAAAAACTCCCGGTTCATCGCAGCTTAAACCGTCGTTGCTGCTTCGTTTGCCACATCCGCAGTTTTCGCGAAAACGCTGTCACAGCTGTGGAATGCTTCTGCGGGCTCAATCTTAAGACGTATCAGTTTGAACCATTACGACTCGAAAACGCCGCTTCTCTACCATATCCAAACGAATCCCTTGCCCGCTATTTGGAAATAGTGGTGGATTTCTCCCAGCTTTTTGATTTTCCCTTGGGCCCGGTGACGGTTTTATCCTTGTTCCAGGTGTTGGTGGAGCTGTCCCAGGTGCCTGTCGCGTCCTTGGAAACGGACTTGTCGTTGGGGCCGGTGGTCGTGGACGACCTGTTATAGCCCGATCCGGTCTTGTTCGCCTCCACATCCTGTGTGACCGACTTTCCGCCGGAGCCTGTGGCCGTGGATTTTCGTTTGTAGGCCTGAGCATCGCCAGCCAGACCTCCCAGAACCAAAGCAGCCGTCAGGATGAAAGCCGGCAGGACGTACAGCGCGCGGATGATACGGGGCATGTTTTCTCCTTGTGAGCTCTCTCAACGAGTGAACCAAGACAACCGTGGTCAAACCACGAACGCCACCTTTGTCCGTAACCGCAATGACCGACATCCGGAATCTTCAATGACTTATCATATGTCGTAACGAGCCATTCCCTGGTTACACAGAAATTGGCTGGCATGTAAAACTCAAAAAAAGTTTGGCACACTCAAGATTATTTCTAACCAAGCACACCATTTGGGCGTTACCTAGATAGAGGGAAAGGCGGGCGCGAAGATCGATCCTTAAAGCGTTCCTGAGTCATCCACAGGACACATGCTGAAACAACAGTCACCAAAGCGCGAAACCGGACCGGCCTAGGCCTTGGAGATGCCGAGCTTCTTCAGGCGGGAATCGAATGTGGACCTGTTCACCCCCGCCTGTTTGGCGGCCTTGGTGATGTTCCACCTGTACTTCTCAAGTATCTCCAGCGTATAGGCTCGCTCCACTTCATCCCAGGTCAACTCCGACAGCGTAAAACCGCGACGTTCCCCCAACTCCTCGGGCGAGACGTGGCTCTCACTGCCAACGATGTGGACCGGCAGATCGCGCTCTTCGATAACATCGCCTTCGGTAACCGTCAGGATGTACTTCACCAGGTTTTCCATCTCCCTGATGTTCCCCCTCCAGGCATATTCTCCCAATCTGCGTCGGGCAGGAGCGGAAAGGCGCTTGGGGGAAACGCCCAGGCGCACGCATTCGCGTTTTATGAAATAATCAAGCAGTTCCCCGATGTCCTCGGGACGTTCGCGAAGTGGTGGAAGGTGCAGGGGAAGCACATTCAAACGGTAGAAAAGGTCCTCGCGAAATTCTCCGTCCGAAATGGCCGTAGCGAGATCCTTGTTGGTCGCCGAGATGATGCGAACGTCCACTGTGCGTGCGGCGGCTCCCCCCAGGGGCTTGACCTCGCTGTTCTGGATAAGGCGCAGGATCTTCGCTTGCAGGGACGGTGCCATGTCCCCAATCTCATCCAAGAACACCGTGCCGCCTTCGGCCGACTCGAACAGGCCGGTCTTGTCGCGATCCGCCCCGGTGAAGGCGCCCCTTTTGTAGCCGAAGAGCTCGCTCTCAAGCAGGGTTTCCGGAATGGCCGAGCAGTTCTGCACGAAGAACGGCTTGTCCCTGCGAGTACTTGCCTGGTGGATGGCCTGGGCGAAAAGCTCCTTGCCCGTGCCTGATTCGCCGGTGATAAGCACCGGAAAATCCGTGCGTGCAAAGGCCTGAACTTTTTTCATGGCCTCGCACACGGCGGGCGACTGCCCCACGACCGGCGGCTGCCCCCGGAAGCGATCCAGCGCGTTTTTCAAACCGCGGCATTCGCGTTCCTTGCTGTCAAAAGCCAGGGCCTGTCCCAAAGCGATGGCCCCAACCGACACGAAGTGTTGCAGCAGATCCAGGTAGTCCTTACGGAGATTGAGCCGGCTTCCCATGGCCGCGGTGTCGATGAGTTCCACCGCGCCGTAGACCTCGCCGTCGCGCAGCACCAAAGGATAACAGAGGATAAGGGTGCTCTTGGACGCCAGGCCGCTTTCCAGCTCCTTGAAGTGGCGAGGATCTTTGGAGGGCTCGGCTATGGTCATGCGCGCGTTGTCGATCACCCAGCCGACCACGCTCGGCTTGTCCGCCGGGATTTCGATGCCCAGAACCTGTTCGCTCTGCTCCCCGGCCGCTTCGATGCAGGTGATCACCTTGCCGCGTTTGACCCACAGGGAACCGCGCTCCACGTTCTGGATGGCCAGCAGGCCGCCCAAAAAACGCCGCTGGAAGGATTTCGAATCGAGATCGTCAAAGATTGAGCGGGTGAATTCCAAGACTTTGTCGAGCATCTGCCCCTCCCGAACGGATGGGAATATCTAATCATTTTCCAGGGTGAAACGCCAGAAGCAGAAATCACCGTCCGGCAGCGGGTCCGGGGGGCAGGCAATGCAGGTGGTTGTGAACCGTGAATCCAGAGTCCGGGCGAAACCTGTGAATTCAGCCACTCCGGCGGACTTGCACGGATAATCCGCAAGACCTTTGCGACGGCGCGCGGCTTGTACCCGGCATGCCGTGTAGCGAAGCGTCAGCGCCGCCTGTTCCCGCAGGATTTCAACCTCGTTGATGCGGCTGCTGAACCTATGTCTCAAGGCTTTCTCCAAGGCATCGAACCCACCGTTTGCGGGCAACCCGAGCACGGCCTTGATGCGCGACGCCTCAAGGGGAGCAAACGCGGTCCAGCAGGCATCGTTGATCCGCTTGGCTCCGTCCATTCCGGCAAATCCCTCCACAGCCTGGAACCACACTCCATCCAGGCCGAGCCAGAGTTTTCCCAGGGTATCGAGAAGCCCCAGAAGCTCCTGTCGCGACCGACCAAGAAAGGGATTGGTACCATCGGAGAATCGCTTCAGGGCCAGGGACAAGGCCTGACCGCCCGCCTTTTCTTCTGCTTCCAGGGCTTTTTCCAGGCCCTGCTGCTTTATGGTCTCGGCGAACCAGAGACCGTAATGCACGGCCATGAGCCGCATGGATTCCAAAACGGACTCGGCCAGAACCGCTTCATCGTCATCCATGTTTTCTCCTTCGTTTCCGAAGTGCAAAAAAGTATCGCGTCCAGGTCGGTCGTTCCGGCCTTGGACGCGATGCGAAAAGCCGGTCCCGAAAAGACATCCCTTCGGGCAAGGCTTGGGCAGGGCCAGACGACCTAGGCCCTGGCGAACTTCCTGTATTTTATCCTGTGGGGCTGGTCGGCTTCCTTGCCCAGGCGTTCCTTCCGGTCCGCCTCATATTCCGAGTAGTTGCCGTCGAACCACACGGCCTTGGAGTCTCCTTCAAAGGCCAGGATGTGCGTGGCCACGCGGTCCAGGAACCAGCGGTCGTGGCTTATTATCAGGGCACAACCCGCGAAGTTAAGCAGAGCGTCCTCCAGGGCGCGCATGGTGTTCACGTCCAGGTCGTTGGTGGGTTCGTCCAGGAGGATCACGTTTGCCCCGCTTTTGAGCATCCTGGCCAGGAACACGCGGTTGCGTTCTCCGCCCGAAAGCAGGCCCACCTTCTTCTGCTGATCCGTGCCGGTCAGGCCGAAACGGGCCACATAGGCCCGGGAGTTCACCTCACGCCTGCCCAGAGGGATGGTGTCCTTGCCCTCGCTTATTGCCTCCCACACGCTCATGTCTTCCTTCAGTGCCTCGCGGGACTGGTCCACATGGGCCAGAACCACGGTGTCGCCCAGCTTGATCTCGCCGCAATCGGGCTTGTCGGTCCCGGTGATCATGCGAAACAGGGTGGTTTTGCCCGCGCCGTTAGGGCCTATGATACCCACGATGGCTCCGGGGGGAATGAGGAGGTTCAAGTCCTCCACCAGCATGTTGTCGCCGAAAGCCTTGCACACGCCCACGGCCTCGATGACCTTGTTGCCCAGGCGCGGTCCGGGCGGAATGAAGATTTCCAGATCCTTTGACACCTTGTCGGTATCCTGGGACGCCAGGGCCTCATAGGCGCTGATACGGGCTTTGCTCTTGGCGTGGCGGCCGCGAGGGCTCATGCGGATCCACTCGAGTTCGCGCTCGAGGGTCTTCTGGCGCTCCATCTCGCTCTTTTCCTCGTTTTTCAAGCGCTCCTGCTTCTGTTCAAGCCACGAGGAATAATTGCCCTTCCAGGGGATACCACGGCCCCGGTCGAGTTCGAGAATCCAGCCAGCCACGTTGTCCAGGAAGTACCGGTCGTGGGTGACGGCGATGATGGTGCCGGGGTAGGTGGCCAGGTGGTGCTCCAGCCAGGCCACTGTCTCGGCGTCCAGGTGGTTGGTGGGTTCGTCCAGGAGCAGAATATCAGGCGCCTTGAGGAGCAGGCGGCACAAGGCCACCCGGCGTTTCTCGCCGCCTGAGATGACCTTGACCGGCGTGTCCGGCGCCGGGCAGCGCAAGGCGTCCATGGCCATCTCGAGGCGGGAATCGATGTCCCAGGCACCCGCCGCATCGAGCTTCTCCTGTACCTGCCCCTGGCGCTCGATCAGGGCGTTCATCTCGTCGTCGTCCATGGGCTCGGCGAACTTGGCGTTTATTTCCTCGAATTCGCGGACCAGGGCCATGGTCTCGGCCACGCCCTCTTCCACTATTTCGCGTACGGTCTTGGTCTCGTCGAGCTGGGGTTCCTGCTCCAAAAAGCCGATGGTGTGGCCCGGAGCAAGCACGGTCTCGCCCTGGAAATCCTTGTCCACGCCCGCAAGAATGCGCAGAAGCGTGGACTTGCCCGAGCCGTTCATACCGATGACGCCGATCTTGGCCCCGTAAAAATACGAAAGCGAGATGTTTTGCAAAATGGGTTTCTTGTCGTGAAACTTGGAAACCCGGATCATGGAGTAGATTATTTTATTTGGTTCGTTGCTCATACACAGGCCTTTTTATATTTTAGTCCCCACTATCAGAGCCTGGACAAACAAGTCTCGGGGGCCAAATGTGTATCGTTCCAACTTGAACTTGGCACTTTCCAGTAGGGAGCGGGCGTGAGCTTTGTCATATATCAGGGTGATTTCATCAGGATGGAGCTTGGAAGTTTTCCCCAGGATCCAACGCATCACGAAATGAATGACCCTTATTACCTGGACACTAGTGGCGCGGGCGTGGGGCCAGAAGAACACTACCTTGCCGCCCGGTTTTAACACCCGATGGAACTCCTCAAGCAGGATTTGGATCTGCTTCTCGTCAAAATGCTCCATCACCCCCAAATTGAATACGCCGTCGAAACTTCCGGATGCGAAGGGCAGCTTGAAGAGGTCAGCCTGCTCCAGGCGATGGACTGCCGGATTATTCCGTCCATAGAGTTCCAAAGCCTCCATGGATATGTCCACAGCAGTGACGTTAAATCGCTCATGCAGGTCCACATCAGCCTGTCCAGATCCGCAGCCTGCGTGCAGAAGCTTCGCATGCGGCTCAAAGTTATCGAAGATCGCGCGGCGAACGTTCAACCGGATGAAAAGTTTGCGGTAAACAGCTGCTACCACTTCATAAGCCAAGGCCCCGGCACTTTGCTTCTTGGCCCAATACGCGTCCCAATCCGTTGCTGGAGAATCGCCGAGCAAGGAATCCGCCGGCCTTCCCTGCCGAAACCGCTCGGGATGGGCCAAGTTTTCCAAACACAAACGCACTAGATACATACCGCCGCGAATCGCTTCACGTGTTGAAAGCTTTGAGCTACCATAGGTACGAGCGGGAAGCACAATTGGTATCTCTTTGATGGAAAGGCCGTTTCGAACCAGAACGAACAGGCTTTCGTAAAAAAAAGAATAGCTCCTCGACACAACCAATTCGAAGATGTCCCTCTTGATCCTGCGCAAGTTATAAGCACGAAAGGCCCCGCTCGCATCCTGTGGGAGCCCTAGCAAAGTGGATGTCAGGAAATGTCCGAAAAGGGTGAGACAACGCCGGCTCAGATTCCATCCCGGGAGACTGCCTCGTTGCATATAGCGTGACCCCAGGGCCACGTCATACCCTTCAAGAGCCACCAGCATGCGAGGGATATCTTTGGGATCATGCGTGAAATCGCAATCAAGAGTAATCAGCACGTCATAATCACCTTCGTAGGCGTGCCTGATGCCTTCTTGGTGGGCGGACCCTATCCCCATTTTACCGGAGCGGTGGATCACGGACATACTGGGTATCTGCTCGGCCAGACTATCCAGCAGTACCCCTGTACCGTCCGGGGAATTATCGTCTAAGAAAAGAATATCAGCGTCCAGCTTCAGGGCGGACAACTCCCTGGCCATCCGCTCCACATTGCCATGCTCGTTGAATGTGGGGATGAAGATGAGAATGCGGAGCGTTTTCAATTGATATTTCCTTCATGCTCAAACAGCAGTTCAATCATGCGTTTGAAACCTACAGTAGGCTTCCAACCGCACTTTTCACGGATGCGTGTGATATTGCCAACAAGCGGCTCCCGCCTGCGTATTGCGAGGCTTGCATCCTCGCGCACGTGTTTGCGCCAATCAAGACCGGCAAGCGCAAAGGTTTTCTCCACCCAATCCCGCACCCCATGGAGTTCACCCGTGGCGATGACGTAGTCACGCGGCGCATCAACCCGCAGGGTACGCCTGAAAGCATCAACAAAGTCCGGGGCGTAGCCCCAGTCCGCACGGGCGGACAGATCTGCCAGCACAAGCTCCTGCTCCAGCCCCTTTCGGATTCGCCAGGCGGTTCGCACGATCTTACGAGAGAGGAAATATTCGGGCCGCAGGTGCGATTCGTGGTTGAATAGTATTCCGGTCACAGCGAATACACCGTGGCGCTCCCGAAAAAGACTGACCGCATGCGCCCCGGCCGCTTTGCTAATGCCATAAACGCACGCTGGGCGCAGGCAGGTGTCTTCAGTTTGGGGTGTAGAGTCGGGAACCCCGTAAGCCAGGCAACTCCCGGCGTAGAAGAAACGCGCAGGCCGGGTGTTCAAACGCACTGCTTCAAGAAAGTTCACCGGCCCGGCGACGTTGATCTCCATGCTGAAGGTCCATACGGCATGAGCGTCAGCTCCCTGAGCCTGCTGAGAGGAATGGTGGAACGCTGCCAAGTAGTAAATCTCTTCCGGCTGGACGTCTCTTACCAGCGAAGCCACAGCCAATGCATCGGCCACATTCACAGGAGCCGTCTCGCTCCCGTCTGGCAGGGTCGTGGCTTGGCGGGACAGGCCCGTTACAGCGCAGCCCTCCCCTTCCAGGAGTTCACGCAAGAGCCGTCCGTCCTGCCCCCGGTCTCCAATGATGAGAACCCGCTTCATCCAGAAACGATTTCGATAACTGGCAGGGGAAAGACGAGAGTCCCGCCTGAAGCCAGAAACTCACGTTCCCGAGCCACGATGGTTTCCCTGAAGTGCCATGGGAACACAACGAAACAGTCAGGTTTCATGGCCCGAGCCTGCGTCTCAGAGATTATGGGTATACACGTACCTGGTGTGTAGGATCCAAACTTGGACTCATTGACCTCGGCGATAGCGGGCAGAAGTTCAGGCGTCAGGCCGCAATATTGCAGAATGACGTTGCCCTTGGTGGACGCCCCGTAGCCCAGTACGATCTTTCCTTGCGACTTAAGGTCCACCAGCAGGTTCTTGAGTCCCTCACGATGGGCCTCTACTCCCTTGGAAAAGGCCTCATAGAAATCCACTGTGTGTGTTCCCAGGCGTTCTTCAGCGTCGAGAAGGAACTGCACGGTTGCAGGATTGCCTGGAAGGCCGGAACCCTGGTGGGCCACTGTGACGGCGAAGCTGCCGCCGTTAATGCTGTTCAATTCCACATCCAGGATTTCAAACCCCACCCGGTCCATCATCCATTTGATCTGCTTTAGTCCGTAGTACTCCAGGTGCTCATGACAGATAGTATCGTAGGCATTAGCCTCGAGCATAAGCGGCAGATAGCTTTGCTCGAAATGCCACACTCCCTTGGGGTGCAAAATTTCCTTGATCTGGCGAACGAACCCAAGAGGATCTTCCAGATCGTAGAACATGGCAATCGAAGTGACGATCCTGGGACGCGCCTCTTGGCCGAACTCTTTGCGGAAGCGCTCAGCTGAGAAGAAGTCCACCACCAAGTTGATATCCGGCCGGTAATGGCTCCGAAATTTCTCGGCAGATGGGTCCATGCCGCAAAGGGTGGCCCCACCCTGAGGGTAGAACGCCAAGGACGTACCGTCATTGGCGCCGATGTCCAGTACGTAGTCGCCCAAGCCCACCGGGAAACGGGACTGCAACCTTTCGATCTTGACCTTAAGGTGGTCCACCATGGAGCGGTTGAGGCTGGATCGATAACCATAATTCTGGCCATACATCTCGCCTGGAATGAAGGAATGCCTAAGCTGCACCAAACCACAGTCGCCGCAGAGGACTAGGTCGAGGGGACCTTTGCTGAGAGAGGCGGCAGGGTCCTTAGGAAAGACACCCGTGAGATGCTGTTCGCCCAGACAAATGAGACTTGTGAGCCTTTTGTCGCCGCATAGACGGCAGGCCTTGATTTCGGTGTGCATGAGGGACCGTCTGGAATATTAGTTTGATCGCAATAAATGTTTGGCATCAAACATGGGCGCATCCAACAACTGGACCGCTCCATTCTGTCCGAGGGCATCCAATGTGGAACTAGGTGATGGCAGGACAACTCCCCCGGGCATGCAATCGGCTTGGATGAGTATAGGGAAATCTGTCGAGGACCACAGCTGCACCCCGTCACCGGAAAGATCGAAACGTAGGTAAATATCGTGCGGAGGTAAAGCCCATTTTTTTCCGGAGGTGCGCGGCACACGCCAGCCGTCCCACCGGCCAGAGGCATTTGACGTCAGCGAGTCCAGGCGTTTAAAAACTCGACCATCGGTGGAGATTGAGGCCTGCCAGCCATTTTTGAGCCTCCAGTCGCCGAAGACCCGCGGGTAAGCCCGAAGCGTAAGCGAAGTGAAACCGCCTGGGGCACTCAATTTGTAGATCAAATGGCATGGCTTGGCATCCACGCAAGTCAGGCAGTCCTCGTCGGTTTTCTGTTTGACACCCACCGCCTCCGCCACGCCCGGCGCGACTGGCCCGCCCTTGGCGAAGATGGGCGTCAACACCAGCCTCCCCAAGCCGGACCCATCCAATTCCACATAGGCAGGTTCTTTACCTGCCGAGGCCAGCGGAAGAACATTCCCATCCAGACTCACTGCCGCACCTGGCATCAGTCCCCAAGCTGACACAGAGCGAGTAAGACTGGTACTTGTTGATGCGTCCAGGACATACCGGCCGGGAACAGGCAAGGCAGGAACAGCAAGTGCTGGGTCGTACAGGAAATACCTGACATCACCATCTTCCAGAGTAAGCACGGGGTTGAGCCCCGGATGCCCTTCGCGGAATGCGGCCAAAGCCGCCGATCCGCCAATACGGGTCGGATCGAACGGGTCGCACTCAAGCGTTGTGAAGACGCGGAGCGGTTTGCCCATGGGGATGGAGTCCTTCACTGGCCTTCCGGCATTTACAAAACCGGGCAGTACGTTTGCCGAAGCGGGAGATGATGCCTCATAAGAGTTTGCTGACGCCAGGGCCGGGGCAACGAGGGTATTACTCATCGCATGCTCCAGTTGCGTGCGCGCCTGTGATTTTCTTGCGCTTGTACAGGCTTGGCCGGTGGCGGAGATGGTCACGGATGTGACTGAAATGGTGCCCAGGTCCTGCCCGGGGTCCATTTCAAGCCGGAGGCGGAGGCCTTCGCGACAAAGAGCCCGAGGGACATCCACCCCGCTGGTAAGTACGAGCTGCTTACCGTCGAAGTTTTGAGATGCGGCCAACTCCCTAAAGGGAAATTTGGCCAGGGATGTGAAATCGCCATCCGGTCCGGCTGCGGAAACAGTCACTGAACTATCCGGGACACCGGAAACGTCGGCCAGGAAGATCGCTGTGAAATCCACCCGTACGGACGCGACGGAAGCTCCCTCTTGAAGAGTAAAAGCCCAGGTAGCCTGCCCAGGACCGGTTAAGTCGCGAAGGATGGCTCGCCCCTTGTCCAACACGATGTTATTCAGATCGTGCAACAACCCGAAGGACAAGGGACTCGCGAATGTCTCCCTGTGGAGAAAACGCCCATTTTGGTCGAATCCTAAGACCAGGGGGGAAGTATTGACGATACCTGCAAGTGAATACTCGGCATACCCTCGCCTGCCAAGGACGATGACACTTCCCATGGCATCTAAATCCTGACGCGCACTGGGAGCCGAGACCACCCAGGCGCGCATGTACTCTCGGGAGAAATCCTGGTCAGGACGCTTGAAGACACCAGGGAGATACCAGTTTTGCACGATTTCATTCACGTCGGGGAACCACTTGGAATCGCTCCCCCAAAAGAATTGACGATCCGTGTCCCTTTTGAAAGTGGCCATGGTGTAACAGAGATCTTTCAGACGGTCGTCCTCCCGACGGTAAAAAAAGGGAAGTGCCCGGAAGTTGAAAACGTTGAGAGCTATAACCACAGCCAAAGCGGCCGTGACGCCTAGCCTAGGGCGACGCGATCGCCCGAACAGACTGCCTACAGGATGCGCTACGAACAAGATGAACACGGGCAACACTGCGATCAAGTGACGGGTGCGGACATGGAGGCCCTGTCGATTGAAACCGAGCACAAAGACCATGGTTATCACCATCCAGGCGAGCAAAATGGCCGCAGGGCACGCACGGGTTCTGAGCGCCATCCATATTCCGACCAAGGCAAGCGCCAGGAAGGGAACCGTCATCTCGGGATACCCAAGATTTTCACAGTAATAGGAGCTAAACTCTCTGAAAGTGACAGACAGCGTTTCCCACAGGGGGGGGCGTGAGCTGCCGATGATGCCCGAGAGGACAGCGTAGATGTTCTTGTAGATAGGTAGCCAGGGAAGGAAGGCAATTCCGGCAAGAACCGCAGCGGCGATGAAGGGCGTTTGGGCCATTAATGCTCGGCCGAAACCGCTACGTGCATCCTGGACGAAAAAGACCAACCACAACGCCATCTGAGTCGCCACGACAACCGTGGACATGTATGAGGTGTAGAGCATCAAGGCGGTGCAGAGTGAGTAGCCAAAAAGCGCTCCCCGGGTGCGTTCCAGAAGCCAGGCAGCGAAAAAATTCATGGCCCAGGAGGCCAGACATAGAAACAGGACATAGTTCCTTATCTGTTGACTGTACTCGATGTGGTAGACGTTTACGGCCAGAAGAAGCGCCGCCACCAAGCCAGTACTCCTTCCTAGCAATCTGCGGCCCAGGCAGTAGACGGCAGGGATGGTCAATGTTCCGGCCAGCACGCCCGTGAGTCGAGCAAGAGTGTCAGTTTTACCGAACTCAAGGAAGGCATGCACAAAAAAATAATACAAAGGCGGCTGGAATTCCTGATATGCGTCGAAGGGCTGGTGCATCAAGGTATGGATAATGGCTCCATAGTCCTTAATCGCCAGGCGTAGTGCAAAGAAATCATCCCATATTTTGAAGGATGGCCCGTCAATCCCTGTCAGGCGCAATGCAAAGGCTAAGAGGGTCACCGAAACAACGGCAATACCCCAAATGCGAGAAGAATTGTCTTGGTGCATAAGTTTATCTAGGAAAAGCCAGCCTGGCCGCGGCCAAATCGAGAGCTGCGAAGCCGACGGCCTTGTAGAATACCGGCCCAGGCAATTCAAGCCGCTCCGGCACGAGTTCAAGAGGGGTCACTTCCTTCCATTCCACATCTGCCAGGATCAGATCCCCAGCCTCGGACCTGGCCGCATCCAGGTCGTCCACGAACAGTTGGCAGCGGCGCACCAGCTCAGCCGGTATTTCAGCCTGCTTGGGACTGAAAGATCCCACTGCCGCGATAAACGCGTCCTGGCGGACCTTTGCCGGAATCACCGGTACGGGGCTGGTGGTTGCGGTGACAATGAGCGGCGTTTTGTCCAACACCTCTTCCGGATGACCCACGCTCCACGCCACAAGACCCGCAGCGCGCAACCGATCAGCCAGGGCGTCGGCCGAGCCTCTCGAACGCGAGCACACGAACACCTCCCCCACTCCAAGGCCTGATGTAAATGCCAAGGCGTGCGACAGGGCCTGCACTCCGGCTCCCACCACCAGGAGCGGGCCATCGGTGTTCGGGGCCAAGCGCTCCGCAGCCAGAAGCGATGCCGCTGCGGTACGCCGGGCCGTTACCTCGGGGCCGTCCAGCACTCCAAGGCGCTCGCCGGTGTCCGCGCGCATCACCACCACCTCGCCCATGATGAGCGGCAGCCCCTTCTCTGAATTGCCGGGACACACCGTTATCAGCTTGGTCACGGCCAGATCCTGGTCAGCGGCGGGCATCAACAGCAACACTCCGCCATCCGGCAAAGGCATGCTTAAACGCGCCGGGGAGCATACGGCTCCACTGGCCTTGCCTGCCAGGACCTTGGCTATGGATTCGGAAAGGGGAACATAGGGCAGCATGGAGGCCGTGGCCGCCGCATCGAAAATACGCATCATGTGTTGCTCGCTAAAAGATTTCCGCTTCATTCACACCAGGCTGCCGGATACGAGATAGCAACCGTAGGGGGTTCCAAAGGGCCTGACAATTCCGCAGGACAGCGGAATTAGGCGCTGCTTGCAGCGCCCGCAGGGCGAGGGCCAGGACGGCCCGAGTCAACCCTTTGGCCGCCGGAGGCTTTTCACTACTGGTTAAAACGCCATGTCGGCTTAGAGAGATTGTCCTCACCTACTTTCCGTAGCGTTTTTTCATCCATCCCTGGAGTTCGTCCAGATAGGTGTACACCACCGGGGTCAGAAACAAGGTGACCACCTGGGATATGGCCAGGCCGCCGGCAACGGCCAACCCCAGCGGCTGGCGCGCCTCTCCGCCGGAGCCGTAGGCCATGGCGATGGGCAGGATGCCGGCAATGGCGGCCACGGTGGTCATCATGATGGGCCTGAAACGGGTGATGCAGCCCTCGAACACCGCGTCGTAGGCGGATTTTCCGCTCTTCTCGGATTCGATGGCGAAGTCGATGACCATGATGGCGTTCTTCTTCACGATGCCTATGAGCATGATGATGCCCACGAACCCGTAGAGGTCCAGCTCGCGCCCGAAGATCAGAAGCGTCAACAGACCTCCAAGGGCGGCCGACGGCAGGCCCGAGAGGATGGTGATGGGGTGCACGAAACTCTCGTAGAGCACTCCCAGAATGATATAGATGACCACGATGGCCAGAAGCAGCAGAAAAGGCACGCTGGCAGCGGACTCCCGGAAGGCGGTGGCCTGTCCCTCGAAGGTTTTGCTCACCTCCCCGGGAAGCTCCTTGGCTGCCAGGGCTTCGATGGCGGCCACGGCGTGGCTTAAGGAATAGCCAGGGGCGGTATTGAAGGAGATGGTGGCCGAGGTGAGCTGGCCGGTGTGGTTCACCGTGATGGGGCCAACGGTCTGCTCGATGGCCACCAGATTGTTCAGCTGGATCAGCTTGTCCTTGTTCTTGTCTTTGTTCTCTTCCAGGTCCGGCTGGACGTAAAGCTTGGAGAGAAGCTCAGGATCCAGCTGGAACTCCGGCTGAACCTCTATGACCACCCGGTAGGTGTCCGTGGTGGCGTAGATGTTCGATATCTGGCGCGCGCCATAGGCGGACCAGAGGGCCGTCTCAATGGCCTTGGCCGAGACACCGAGGCTGGCCGCCTTGTCCCTGTCGATGCGCAAAAGAACCTGGGGGCCGTCGATCTGCATGTCAGAGTTCACATCTCGTAATTCGGGCAATGCCCGCATCAGTCCTTCGAACTTCCTGGCGTGTTCGTAGAGTTTGTCCACTTCAGGCGAAAGAAGCGTGAACTGGTAAAGAGCGCGGGTGCTGCGCCCGCCGATCTGGATGGCTGGCGGGTTGAACATGAAAATGCGCAGATCGTTCACGCCAGAGACCTTCTGGCGAAGCTGGGCGAGCACGGTGTCGATATTGTCCTTTCGCTCGTGGGCTGGCTTTACCAAGGTGAAGAAGGCCGCATTGTTCATGGACGTGTTGGGTCCGCCAACTCCCACGATGCCCACCACTTTGTGCACGCTGGTGTTTTCCGCCACCAGTCCGGCAACGTTTAGGATGCGCTTCTTCATTGTTTCGAAGGAAGCGCTCTGCTCGGCCATGGCGTAGCCGAAAATAAAGCCAGAATCCGTGGTGGGAATAAAACCCGTGGGAACCTTGGTGAAGAGCCAGAGCGTCATCCCAAGTATGCCGAAGCTGGCCATGAGCGTGGCGAAACGGTGCTTCAGAAGATAACGCAGGCTTTTCTCGTAGGCCCGCTCCAGCGCGCCAAAGAAGCGGCCCGAATGCCCAACCGAGCCGTGGCGCAGAAACTGGCTGCACAGCATGGGCGTGAACGAGAGCGTCACAAAGCCCGAAACAAGAATGGCTATGGTTATGGTGACGGCCAGTTCGTTGAGGATTCTCCCGAGAATGCCCGCCATGAACATGATTGGCACGAACACCACGGCAAGGGACAAGGTCATGGAGACGATGGTGAAGCCGATCTGCCGGGCGCCCTCCAGGGAGGCCTGCATGGGAGGCTTGCCCATCTCCATGTGCCGGACGATGTTCTCCAGCATGACGATGGCGTCGTCCACGATGAAGCCCACGGCCAGGGTCAGGGCCATGAGCGAAAGGTTGTCCAGGGAAAACCCCATCTGCTTCATCACCGCGAAGGTGCCGATAAGGGCAGCAGGCAGGGCCAGGCTCGCTATCACCGTGGCGCGCAGGTTTTTCAAAAACAAGAACACCACCACGACCACCAGGGCCACGGCCAGGGCCATGGTGAGCTTCACGTCCTGAACCGACTCCCGGATGGTCTGGGAGCGGTCGTACATCACCTCGAACTCAATGGACTGCGGCAGCGTGGCCTGAATGGCAGGCAGCAGGGCCTTTATCTCGTCCACCAGTTTTATGGTGTTGGTGCCTGGCTGGCGGCGCACCGCGATGGTGAGCGATGGGTCTTGATTGTGGTAGGAGGCGTTCTTGTCGTTGATGGTTGAATCGATGGCGGTTCCAACGTCTGAGAGGCGGATGGGTTTTCCGGAGCGCCAGGCCACTATCTGGTTCAGGTAGTGCTTGGCATTCATCAGCATGCCCTTGGCCTTGATGGTGAAGAGCTTCATCTCGCCGTAGAGCGATCCGGTGGGCAGATTGACGTTCTGGGCCTGAACCGCGTCGGCCACCTGGTTGATGGAAAGGTTATAGGCGGCCAGCTTGTCCGGGTTCACCTGGATGCGCGGGGCGTAGGTCTGGTCGCCGTAAATGGCCACCTGGGCCACGCCGGCCACCATGGAGATGCGCTGGGACACGAAGGTCTTGGCGAAGTCGGTAAGCTTGTAGAGCGGCAATGTCTTGGATCGCATGCCGATATAGAGAACGGGCACGTCCGCCGGATTCACTTTCTGGTAGGTGGGCGGATTCGGCAGGTTGGGCGGCAGATAGCCTGACGCCGCCGAAATCGCTGTCTGCACGTCCGAACCAGCACCGTCCATGTTACGCGACAGTTCGAACTGCAAGACGATGGTGGACTGGCCCAGGGTGTTCACCGAGTTCATGGAGGTGATCCCGGCGATGGTGGAGAACTGTTTCTCCAAGGGCGTGGCCACTGAGGAGGCCATGGTCTCCGGGTCCGCACCGGGCAGGGACGCGCTGACCTGAATGGTGGGAAAATCGATGGCCGGCATCTCGGACACCGGCAAGGCGTTGTACGCCGTTATGCCCAGAAACATCAGGCCGAAGGTGATAAGCGCCGTGGCTATGGGGCGCTTGATAAACAGGTCGGTCATTTACCGGCCCCGGTCTGGGCTTCGGGCTGTCCGGTTCCGGGCTGGCGCACGGTGACTGGCCCGCCAGGGGCAACCCGGATGACGCCTTCGGTGATCACCGTTTCGCCGGGAGACACACCATCCAGGATCACCACCTCCTTCCTGCCCACGGTGCGACCGGTGGTCACTTTGCGCATCTCCGCAGTTGAATTCTGCGAAACCACGAACACGAAGGAGCCGTCCTGGCGGTTCATGACCGCGTCCGAGGGTATCACGGTCTGGTCCTTGTCCACGGCCAGAGTGGCGACGACGTTCACGAACTGGCCAGGCCACAAGGCCAGGGACTGATTCTCGAACTGGGCCTGGAGGCTTATCATGCCTGTCTGCTGATCGATGGCGTTGTCTATGGCGGTGAGAAAGCCTTTCTCCTTGAGGTCCTGTTCCTCCTTGGGCGGCTTGGCCGAGGCGGGGATAACCTCCTTGCCGTAATAGCGGCGTACCAGGGCCAGGTCCCCCTCGCTCACCGAGAAGCGCACCAGCACGGGCTGGATCTGGTTTATGGTGACCATGGTGGAGGTGTAGGCGCTCACCGTGTTGCCCGGCTTCACCTGCTGGTATCCGGTGACGCCGGTGACCGGAGAAAAGATGCTGCAATAATTGAGGTTGATGCGGGCTGTTTCCAGGGCGGCCTGGTCGGCCTTGACCTGCTGCCAGCCCGTGTCGAACGCGGTGAGCTTCTGTTCGTAATCGTCGACGCTCACCACTTCCTGGCGCACAAGGTCCTTGTAGCGCACGTAATCGCGTCCGGCCTGGACGGCCGTGGCCCAATCCCGGTCCAGGTTGCCCTTGGCCTGGCCAAGCGCCGCCACGAAAGGCTGGGAGTCGATGTTGGCCAGCAGCTGGCCCTCGCGCACCAGGGCCCCTTCCAGGAAGTGCAGTTTCTCCAGCTTGCCGGTGACCTGGGGCTGCACGGACACCGTGCGCATGGCGATCACATGGCCCACTCCGGCCACGGTGAGGGGGGCGTCCTTGCGTTCAACCTTGGCCACGCCGACCGCAACCGGCCTCAAGGCTGGAGCATCCTTTTTCTTCTCACAGCCCGGCAAGACGAGGACAGCCAGAACCAATGCCAGAATGATCTTCACGCGTTGGCCTCGGGAATAACGTTTTGCGCGCTATTACCCGTTTTGCACCACGCCGTCCAGGAGCGTACGTATTTCGCGGGTCGCAGCGTCCACAAGACGGGGCAAAGCTTCGGCAACGGCAGGGGTCAGGCCTTCGAACCAGCCAATCTCCCCGGGCTCCACGCCGAGAACCACCAGGCTGGGCCGCTGCCCGCCCAACACCTCGGCAAAGGTGAGCGAATCGAGCATGCCGAAGTCGTGCACGCCCACAGCCTGACGGCTGGCCTTGGCCAGATCGGCCTCGCCCAGCCGGTGAAGCTCTCCAGGCTTACCTCCGGCCTTCACGCAGTCAAGCACCACCAGCCAGGCGTAGTCCTGGTAGAGGTGGAAGAAGTCCTGGCTGAAAATGCCTCCGTCCAGGAATTCCACCCCCTCCGGCCATGAGCGCGATTCCAGCTCGCGCAGGGCGTACACGCCCACCCCTTCGTCGCCCAACAGCGTGTTTCCTATGCCCATGACGAGAATCTTCATGCAGCGGTGCTACCCGCGCCGGTCCGGTTTATCAAGCCGGGACCTTTATTCCCGGTGATCCCCACCTCCGTTTCCGGCTGACTCGCCCAGCATCTCTCCTACGCCAAGGCATACTCAAGCATCAGCCAGATCCACCGGCGAGGCACGAGCGCACAGCGACCCGGCAAGGGCCGAAGGAGAGGCCCTTAGAGCCGAGACCTCTTGCGCGTTCCCCCCCGCCACGTTACTAGGTCGAAACCCGCGCCGAACAGTGCGCAGCACCTTAAACAACCACTCCGGCACAGTATGGGCAAATTTCTCTCGTTTCTTCTTCTGCTGATCCTCGTCGGTCTTGGCATCGGCGCGTATTTCTTCACCAGAGACATGGCCGCCCCCGAAGTGGTCCTCTCGCCGGACAGGGCCGTCACCGGCAGCAAGCGCGAGTTCTTGGCCACGGCCAAGGACCCTGGCTCGGGAATCAAGACCCTCAAGGTGTCCGTGCTCCAGGCCCAGAAGGAAACTACCGTTATTTCAAAGAACTACGACGGGGCGCCGCGCGAAATCCAGGAGAAGTTCAGCCTGGACCAGGCCGGTCTGCGCGAAGGTCAATTCGACCTGGTGCTGGTCGTCACGGACAAGTCCGTGTTCAATTTCAGCGCGGGCAACACCACCCGCATCACCAAGACCATGACCCTGGACAACAGGGCTCCGGTGATAAGCGTTCTGTCCCAGGCGCATATCATCAAGCAGGGCGGAGCCTGCGGAGTGGTTTATCAGGTGAACAAGGATGTCGAGCGCTCAGGCGTCCAGGTGGGGGAGTACTTCTTCCCCGGCTATAAGCTCGATTCGGGCAACTACGCCTGCGTTTTTGTGTACCCCTGGAACATGGACCCCTCCAAGTTCCAGCCCAAGCTCTACGCCGAGGACTCGGCCGGAAACGAGCGGTCCATCACCTTCCGCTACCAGGCCAAGGCCACCAAGTTCAAACACGACACCATAAACGTTGGCGAGGAATTCCTTCAGTCCAAGATGCCCCAGTTCGAGGCCATGTATCCCGACATCAAGGACCCGGTGCAGCTCTACGTGAAGGTCAACCGCGACCTGCGCAAGGAAAACGTGGCCAAACTCCACGAGTTCGCCAAGAAGACCTCCCCCAAGATGCTCTGGGAGGGCCCCTTCCTGCGCATGCCGAACGCCGCGCCCAGGGCCGGATTCGGAGACGGGCGCACCTACAACTACAAGAACCAGCGCATCGACGAGGAGACCCACCTGGGAGTGGACCTGGCCTCTTTGGAAAACGCCCAGATTCCCGCGGCCAACGCGGGCAAGGTGATCTTCACGGGATTCTTCGGCATCTACGGCAACGCCGTGGTCATCGACCATGGGTGGGGCTTGCAGACCATCTACTCGCACTTGAGCCAGATAAGCGCCAAGGAAGGCGACGAGGTCAAGAGGGGAACCATCATCGGCAACACCGGGGCCACTGGCCTGGCTGCCGGCGATCACCTGCACTTCGGCGTCATCCTCCACGGCATCGAGGTTCAGCCCATCGAATGGTGGGACTCGCACTGGATAAAAGACAACATCACCAGCAAGTTCCAGTAACCGGCTTCAGGGGGCCCATGCGGCCCCCTTACTTCAAATGCCTCGTAGCCTTCAGTTCTTCGCCGCCACAGCGTATTTCGCGTACAGTTCCCGCATCAGGATGCCCATGGCTTCGTCGGCCTTTTCACCGCCGATGTTGGCGGCCATGACCACGGCCAGGTTCTTTTTCGTGTCCACCAAGACTTGCGCCAGGTTATAGGTGTTGGACCCACCGTGCTGCAGAAGCGGATGTGATACGGAATCAATCTTCACCACCCCCCAGCCGAAGCCGTATCCGCCCTTGATCTTCGGCGTGCCCGGCTTGGCGTCCTCCCTGGGTGTGAAGCCTATGACCGGCGTATGCAGCTTGCGCGCGGTTTTGGGGCTGACCAGGGCCGGACCGCGTTTTCCCTCCCCCGCGTTCCAGGAGGCCCAGCGGGCGAAGTCCAGAATCGACAGGTGCGCTATCCCGGCCGGCCCGATGATGGAAGGATTGTCGCAGTTGGGCCCTGCCAACAACGCCTGCGCCTTGCCGTCAATCATTATGTGCCCCAGGGGCGCGTCCACCTTGCCGAGAGAGGCCTGGCAACCAAGCCCGGCGGTGGAAAGGCCGAGGGGCGAAAAGATCCGCTCCACCATCAGCTCGTCCCAGGTTCTTCCTGCGGCCCGCTCGATCATGGCCCCGGCGATGACATAGCCCATGTTGGAATACTCGAAGCGTGCCCCCGGAGAAGAGGCGAGCGGCATTGTACTCCATGCCTCAACCACGAAACGGCGCATGGTGTCGAGATTTCCGCCCTGAAGCATCGCCTGTTTCCAGACCTCGCCGATGACCTCGTTGTCCGTGGGCAGGCCGCCCGAGTGCGACAGGAGCTGTTCCAGGGTGACTTTGGCGAATCCGGGGTCCATCCCGGGTGCGAATTCAGGAAAGACCGCGGCCGGGGTCGAATTCCAGCGCAGCGCCCCCTCCTCCACCAGCATGGCCGCGAGAAGAGCGGTCATGGCCTTGGTGTCCGAGCCGATGTGGAATCTGTCGTTCAATGTCACCGGGGCATCCGCCCCCATCCGGCGCGTACCCACCGCCCCGGCGGCAACTATCTCACCGTTTTTGACCACAGCGGCAGCCAGGGCCGGGAGGCCGTGGCTGGCGAGATACGGCCGCAGCATGGCGTCGAGCGAAGCCTGCGCCAAAACCGGTCCGGATGCGAGGGGCGAGGTTGAGCAGACCAGAACGAACAACAGGAGGCATCGGACTCTGTTCATGAAAAGACTCCTTTGGGGTGAACAGCGGATCGGGTGAGCACCGGAAGCCACCCGGCGGCGGTTCCCCCGGCCATCCGCCATAATGATGTACTCCGCTTAAGCCCCCTTGCGTCACCGGAAGGCGCATGACCTATCCCGCAAATGCTGGTATGCTTGGCTCATATAGTATCATCTCCTCCCCGGGCTGAACTCGCGGGGCATGGGTCTTGATACCCCATTTGCCTTAAGGAGAGAATCCATGAAAGCCATGCTCTTGCATACCTTTGGCGACAAGCCGGATTTCCGCCCGGCTGACATCCCAAAACCTTCGCTGAAACCCGGCCACATACTGGTGCGGGTGGCGGCCAGCAGCGTCAATCCCATCGACATTAAGATCCGCAAGCTGAAACCGGCCTTCGCACCCGCACTGCCCGCCATCCTTGGCATGGACATGGCCGGGGTGGTGGAGGCTGTGGGCGACGGAGTCCACCCATTCAAACCCGGGGATGAAGTATACGGCTGTCCGGGCGGCGTCGGGGATATTCCCGGCGCCCTGGCCGAATACATGCTGGCGGACGCCAGGCTCGTGGCAAAAAAGCCTCGGACCCTTTCCATGGTCGAGGCGGCCGCCCTCCCCCTGGTGACCATCACCGCTTGGGAAGCACTGTTCGACCGCTCCCGCGTGGCTCCGGGCCAGCATGTCCTGATTCACGGCGGAGCCGGAGGCGTGGGGCATGTGGCCGTGCAGCTGGCCAAGGCCCATGGCGCGCGCGTGGCCGCTACCGTGTCTTCTCCCGACAAGGCCGCGCTGGCCTCATCCTTCGGAACGGACGACATCATCAACTACCGTCAGGAGTCCGTGGACGAATACGTGGCCCGGCTTACGAACGACCGGGGGTTCGACGCCGTGTTCGACACCGTGGGCGGGACCACTCTGGAGACCTCGTTTACGGCCGTGCGCACAAAGGGCGTGGTGGCTTCCACCAACACCCGCTCCAGCCACGACCTTTCCCCGCTGCACGCAAAGGGTCTTACCCTGACCGTGGTGTTCATGCTCCTGCCGCTTTTAACCGGGGATGGCCGCGAGCGGCACGGAGACATACTCTCTCTGGCCGCGGACCTTGCTGACGCGGGCAAACTTCGCCCGCATCTGGCGGAAAAACGATTCATGCTGGATGAAATAGCCCAGGCGCACGACTACCTGGACAGCGGCCAGGCCGTGGGCAAGGTGGTGGTGGAGATTCGTTGACTGGGGATGCTCGTTAGGGCACAGAATAATGAGCTCATCCCCAACCGTTTTGTGCAAGGAGCACGGAAATGATTCGAATCCTTCTTACGGCAACGTTCCTGACTCTCTGCCTGAGCCTCCCGGCCATGGCCCAGACCTCCATGGCTCCACAGAAGCTGAACCAACAAGCCCAGGCAGCCGTACCCAATCTGGTTGGCACATGGGAGGCGGGGCCCTTCCATCTGCACCATAAAAGCACCGGCTTCATCAAGGCCGAAGGAGAAAAGACAGCCAGACTGGTGGTAACCGCGCAGGAAGGCCGCGTATTCCACGGCACGATTGAATGGGGTGGGAAGGCTCCGGGCAAGGACTCCTTCTCCGGCGTGATCGACAAGGACAACGTCAGCTTCTACCTGGCCGGACACGCCGAGGGTCTGCGCCTGGGCAAGATGGAAGGAGCGAACGCCTTCACTTTCTACTATGTGGTGCCGGGCGGTGCGAACCCCAGGGCTGGATATGTGGAGTACAAGCGGGTGAAGTAATAAAACAAGGGCCTCCGGATGACTCCCGGAGGCCCTTTCGCATGGCATAAAAAGCGTTTTGCCTCTTCAGGCAGCAGCGGAAGACAGCCTACCGCAGCATCTCCATATTCAAGATGATGTCCACGGTCTCGCCCAGCACCCCCATCTGCTGGAACTTGCCGTCCCCCACATGATAGTCGAGCATATTGATGGAAAATGTGGCTTCGAATCCCGCCACCTGCTTCCCCTTTTCCATGGGAGAAGGCTTCGTTCCCAGGAAGGTGAACGACAGCTCGATGCGCTTGGTCACGTCCTTTATGGTCAGATCGCCCTCGGCCACGTACTTGTTCTCACCCTTCTTCACGATCTTCTGACTGACGAACCACATGGCCGGATACTTGGCCACATCGAAAAAGTCCGGACTCCTCAAGTGCTCGTCGCGCTTCTGGATGCCGGTGTTCACGCTCTTTAAGTCCACGCTGACGTCTATGGAACCGGCCTCGGGGTTGGCCGGGTCAAACCGGACGGTCCCGGAGTAGACGTCGAAGCTTCCCGGCACCTTGGCCAAGATGTGCTTGACGAAAAAGACTATGGAGCAGTGCGCCGGGTCGAAGCTCCAGGACGCAATGGCTCCACCCTGGGCTGGCCGGACGTCGCCCTGTTCCGGGGTGTAGGTTTTGGCCACCTGGACCCCTTCCCCGCCGGCCAGTACGAGAGTGGGACCTGACAAAGCATCCCCTGACGCGGCCGCGGCCACTCCAGCCCAGGCAAGCACGAAAAGAATCAGCAATACCCTGCTCGTTCGCATGCGGCGTTCCTATTGAAACAGTTTGACGTACTGCCCGTAGCCCTCTTTTTCCAAGTCCTCGACAGGAATGAACTTAAGTGCCGCCGAATTCATGCAGTAGCGCAGGCCAGTGGGGGGGGGGCCGTCCTCGAATACGTGGCCCAGGTGCGAATCCGCGAATTTGGAACGTATCTCGGTACGCACGCTGAACAGCGTCCTGTCTTCCTTGGCCACGATGTTCCCGGGCACCAAAGGCCGGGTGAAGCTCGGCCAGCCCGTGCCGGAGTCGAACTTGTCCAGGGAGGAAAAGAGCGGCTCTCCGGAAACCACGTCCACATAGATGCCCTGGCGCTTGTTGTCGTTGTATTCGTTCTTGAAAGGCTGCTCGGTCCCCTCGTGCTGGGTCACCTTGTACTGCATGGGGCTGAGCGTTTTCTTGAGTTCGTCGTCGCTGGGCTTCTTGAAGGGCTTGGGCGGAGCGACAGGCTCGCTTGTGCTCTTGCTGGTCTCCGGCTTGTCTCCCCACGTCTTTTTCAGGAACTGGTCGCGGCCGGAGCCCCAGCGGTAGTAGTTGTAGCGCACCGGATTGTTACGGAAGTAATCCTGGTGGTAGTCCTCCGCTGGATAAAAGGACTGGAAAGGAAGGATCTCGGTAACTATTGCCTTGTTGCCGAACTTCCCGGACTTGGCCAGGCGTTCCTTGGACTCTTCGGCAACTTTGCGCTGTTCCTCGTCGTGGTAGAAGATGGCCGACCGGTACTGCTTGCCCCGGTCAACGAACTGCCCTCCGGCGTCGGTGGGGTCAATGTGTTGCCACAGATACTCCACCAGATCGGCGTAACTCACCTTCTTGGGATCGAAATACAGCTGGATGGACTCCAGATGGCCGGTGGCTCCGGCCGAGACATCCTGGTAGGTGGGGTTCTTCTCCTTGCCGCCGGAGTAGCCCGAGATCACGCGGGTGACCCCCTGGAGCTTCTCGAAGTCGGACTCGGTACACCAGAAGCAGCCCCCGGCGAATGTGGCCACGGCCTCGCCGGGCTTGGGACTTAATTCTTCCGCAGTCACCGCCATGGCTCCATCTCCAAGCGGCCAGACACATCCGGCCGCGATGAGGGTCAAAAACCAGCCTGTCGCGCGCATGAACATCCGTTACCACCGTCTTGGTTACTGGGTTGTAAAGCCTTAAGATTAGACCGCGATGGCGGTAGTCAAGCGGGTAGCCGGGGCGAACCCCCATCTTTTGGCTTCTTCCTCCTCCACCCAGGGCCTGGCCGCGTCATGCACGGAAACGATCCCATTATCATCCAGGAAGGTGAATCCACACCCCTCGTATCGCAAGATCGCGCCGAAATTTGTAATCATGCCCATATTCGGGGGGGTCATGCCGATTATTTCGCCTGTCTCGCCATCCAGAACGGGAAGAGTGAACAGTCCGAGCATGCCGTGCCTCCTTGTTGAGCGGTTGGATGACAAACGAACTTCGGAGTCTTATCGCCCGCATACCACTCTTTTCAGGAAAGGCAACGCAAAATGAGTCGGTTACGTGAGGATTTCGTTTTTCTTTGGCGAGAACAAAACAGCAGCAAGAAACAAGAGATGCGGGGCTATCTTCCCTTGGGACCGCGACGCTTCCCGCCGCGTCCCGCGATCCTCTTTGCGTCCTGGTCGGCCCTGCGCTTCTCGTCCTGGCCGGGTTCATGGGTCTTGCCAGGATGAGACGATCGTTTCGAGTCCTTACTGGACGGGCGTCGCCCATCCTGGCCAGACGCGTGCTTCGAGTCCTGATTCGACGTGTGTTTTCCGACCCGGTCCGGCCTGCGTCCTTCACGGGGGTGCGCTGGCGCAGGCCGGCTCGATCTGGCTGGCGCGGGCCGGCCCGGACGATTGTCCCTTTCCGGGGATAAGATGGCGTGCTGGCTCAGGCGCTCGGCATCGGTGGTTGCCACATGGAGCGGATTGCCCTCCAGGTCGGTTCCCGCGAAGTACATGGCCGCTGCAGCCGTTCCCGGAAGAGGGATGAAGCACTGCACCTGGCTCGGCTTCCAGCCTTTGGACTTAAGCCACCCGGCCAATTCACGCATGTCCTCCTGCGTGCAGCCGGGAAAGGCGCTCATGAGGTAGGGGACGATGTACTGCTCCTTGCCAGCCCTTGCGGATTCACGCTCGAAGAGCTCCGTGAACTGCTCAAACACCGCAAAGGAGGGTTTGCGCATGAGCCGCAGAATTCGCCCGCCCATGTGCTCGGGTGCCACCTTGGCCTGGCCTCCGGTGAACTCCCGGATCATCCTGCCAAGCGCCGCCTTGTCCGCCAGGCCCAGATCCATGCGCCAGCCGCTGGCCACGCGCACATGCTTGACCCCGGGTACTGCGCCCACATCCTCAAGCAGGTTGACGAAATCCTTCTGATCCACCCGGAAATGCTTGCATATCCTTGGAGTCAGACAGCTGGGGCGCTTGCATTCGGCCATCTCCCCCGCGCAGTATCCGCCCCACATATTGGCGCTGGGCCCGCCCACGTCGCTAATGCTTCCGGAAAATCCCTTCATCCCGGCCAGGCGTCCGGCCTCCTCCAGAACCGACTCGCGGCTGCGGGAGCGGATTTTTCTCCCCTGGTGCAGGGCCAGGGTGCAGAAGGAGCACCCGCCAGCGCAGCCCCGGTGGATGTTCAGGCTGCCCTTGATCATCTCCGTGGCCGGTATGGGCTGGGAATAGGACGGATGAGCCTTCCTGGAGAACGGCAAGGCATAGAGCTCGTCCAGTTCAGCCCCGTCAAGCCCCTCCCCTGGGGAGGTGATGAACACGTGGCGGTCGCCTGACTGCTGCACCGCGACCTGACGGTTCTGGTGAACATGGCGTTCGAGCAGAAGCGTCGCTTCAACGAGCAGCTTCGGGTCAGCCAGAATGGCTTCGTGGGAGGGCAGCTCCATGAGTTCCGCCCCCCCGGGGGCGTCCCCGGCTCTCCCGGCATATACCGCGCCCGGTATGCTGGAAAACACGCTTTTTACCTCACCACCCTCTTCGGCCAGCCGGTCAAGCGCTTCGGCCAGGGCAAGGACCGAGTGCTCGGCCATGCCGTAGAGCACAAGCGTGGCTTTGGCATCCAGCAGAATGGAGCGCCTGAGCGAGTCGGACCAGAAATCATAGTGGGAGATGCGCCGAAGGGACGCCTCGATGCCGCCCAGGACGACCGGCAAGCCGGGAAAGGCCCGGCGCGCCAGGTTGGTGTAGGCTATCGCGGCCCGGTTCGGCCGTTTTCCGGACAGGCCGCCGGGTGTGTAGGCGTCGTCGGAGCGTTTTTTGCGAAACGCCGTGTAATGGGACAACATGGAATCAAGCGATCCCGCAGTCACCCCGGCGAACAGGCGGGGGCGGCCCATGGCGGTCACGTCGTCCACTTCGTCCCAGCGCGGCTGGGCCACGATGCCGGTTTTGTAGCCGTGGCAAACCAGCCAGCGCCCAAGAAGCGGCGCGCCGAAGGACGGATGATCCACGTAGGCGTCGCCAGTGACGAGCAGGACGTCGAGCTCGTCCCAACCCAGCCGCTCCATCTCGGAACGGCTCATTGGGAGAAAATCGGGCTGGCTTATGGGCGTGCGGGGCATCGGCAGAGTATGGCCACTGGAAGGGGTTCCGTCCAGTGGCGCATTCAGACCCACGCAAAAAGGCGGCCTTCGGGCCGCCTTTTTGCTCTATTGGGATTCCAAAGGGGCGCTGCCCCTTTGGCCGCCGGAGGCTTTCCCCTCCAGCTAATCTTTACTTCTACCAGGTCTTCTTCCTCTGCGCTTCCATGGCCGTGGCCTGCTCTTCCCAGTCGCTGAAGCCGGCGTGGTAGAGGGCGTCGCCCACGGTCTTCTCCCAGTCCCAGGCGGCATAGATAACGGGCTTATGGAAAGCCGCGCGGAACTTCTCCAGCTCCTGACGGTAGAAGCCCTCCTTGGGGGTGTCCAGGTGGTCGCGCAGCTGGGTGCACAGCCTGGTCAGTTCGCCCTCGTACCATTCGTCGAGATCCTTGGACGACTTGTACTTCTTCAGGATGTGCTCGTACTTGTGAGCCTTCAAGAGCTCGTGCAGCCTGTTCAGGTGCTGCTCGGAGAGCCAGCCGCCAAGCCTGGACACAGGGATGTTCAAGGCCTCCACGGCGGCCACGTCGAACTTGGTCTGGTAGTAGGTGTCGGGCACCACCGAGGCGCTCACGATGCCCGCGATGGACACCAGGCCGCGCAGGATGAGGCTGTTGGACACGCCCTGGCCGCAGAAGCCCACTTTCTTGCCCATCTTCTGTCCGGTGAAGATGGTCACCAGGATGGCCCAGACCACGGCCGGGTCCTCTTCGTCGTAGATGTGCTTCAGGCTCGGGTTGTCGCGGTCGGTGGCCAGCACCATCTGGGTCATGTCGTTGGAGCCGATGGAGAAGCCGTCGAACTCCGCGATGAACTCCTTGGCCAGAATGGCGTTGGAGGGGATTTCGCTCATGAGGTGGATCTTCAGGCCGTCCTCGCCGGAGCGCATCTTGTGCACGCGAGACAGGTAGCGGCGCGTGCTGCGGGCTTCCTCCAGGGTGCGCACGAAGGGCAGCATCATCTGGAGGTTCTTGCCGCCGAACACTCCCCGGGCGAGCTTGAAGGACTCGATCTCCCAGTCGTGGATGTTGCGGGAAACGCCGCGGTAACCCAGCATCGGGTTGTCCTCGAAGGATTCGAAGAGCATGCCGCCGACAAGGTTGCGGTACTCGTTGGATTTGAAGTCAGTGGTGCGGTAGATGATGGGCCTGCCGTAGAAAGCCATGGCGAAAAGCGCCAGGTTCTGGGCCAGGGTCTGGACGTAGAGTTCCTTGCCGGTGCGGTAGCCGCGCGAACGCAGCTGCTTGGAGATGCGGCCGGGCAGGGTGCGGACCTCTTCCATGTCGCGCTGGATGCCCACCTGGCGGGCGATCTCGGCGCGCATCTGGCTGATCTTCTCCAGCGTCTCGATGATGAAGGGTTCCTTGGCCACGGCCTGGGCTCGCTCGCCCACGTGGGCCTTGACCTCCATGCGGCGCTTCACGGCGTCGGCATGGGTCGCGGTGTCGCTTAATTCTTCCCAGTAGCCCATGATGACGGCCACGTGGTCTTCCAGGCTGGTGGACGTTTTGAGCACGTCCAGGCGCCTGGTGGCGTTGCCCAGGTATTCGTCGAGCTTCTTGTCCAGCTCGCGCAGGCGGCGGTGGATGGCCAGCACTTCGTCGGTGCCGCGCGCGCCCTCGCGTTCTGTAAGGTTTTCAAGTTCCTTGGCCAGACCGGTGACCAGCCCGACGTATTGTCTGAGCTTCAAGTCCAGGGTGATATAGCCCGCGGCCATCTGCTCCTTGATGACCTTGGTCAGGCGGCGGTCGTATTCCTGGAGCTTTTTGTCGACAAGCTGATTCAATGTGCCCTGGTCATAGGCTTCAAGCGCCATGGGGTGCACGCCGATGTTGCCCAGCATGAACTCGGCGCGCAGAAGGCCAACTTCGAAGTCCTGCACCGAGCGCAGGCGGGACAGGAACAGGGCCTGGCCCACGTCGGCCAGGATGAGGCCGATCTTGGTCTTGGTGGCGGGGAGTTTCGAGAGGTCCATCTCGCCGCCCACGGCGACCAGGGGCAACAGCCCCCGGTAGGCCACGCCGCGCGAGCCGTCCACGGTGACTTCCTGGCCGTCCAGGGAGCGCAGCAGTTCAGCGCGCTGGATGCCGATGACCGCCGGGATGCCGAGTTCGCGCGAGGTGATGGCCGCGTGCGAAGTGTCTCCGCCTACGTCGGCCAAAATGGCCGAGGCCACGCGCATGCCAGGCACCATGTCCGGATCGGTGCGGTCAGCGGCCAGAATGTCGCCCTTGTTGATCTTGTTGAGCTCCAAGGCCGAGCGCAGGAAGCGCACGGTGCCCTGCCCGGCGCCTCGGGAGGCGCCGTTGCCTTCAAGGATCACCTCGGCCCGGGACAGTGCATTCTTGTCCACTTCCATGCGGCGCATGAAGATGGTGTCCGGGTGCTGCTCGAACTCCTCGTTCCAGCGGGTCTCGGGCCTGGCCTGCACGAACCAGAGCCGTTCGGACTGGTCGATGCAGAACTCGGTGTCCATGATCATGCCGCCGTACGCCTTGGAGATGGCGCGCACGCCCCTGGCCACTTCCTCGGCCTGGGCCAGGGACAAAGCCCAGCGGTAGGCCTCGAGCTCGTCCACGGGCACGATCTTGGTGCCGCCACGCTCGTCGTAAATGATCTTGTTGTCCTTGAAGCCCATGAAGCGGATGACCACCTCGCGGGAGTCCTCGCTCTGGAACACGAAGAGCTTGTCCGGGGTGACCATGCCACCCACAACGGCTTCGCCCAGGCCGTAGGAACAGTCGATGGAGACCAGATCCCTGCGGTCGGTTCCCCGGCAGCCGGTGGCGGTGTCCGCGGAAAAGGCCGTCCCCGAGATCACGGGGTTGATCATGCGCATGATGCACACCGAGAGCGAGGTGTTCTCGATGGCCCATTCCTGCTTGGCCTGTTCGGCTATCGTGTCGTCGCCGGTGCGTTCGGCCAGGGAGACCGCGTCCAGGATGGCCTCGCGGCGATAGGTCATGGAACGCAGGTTGTAGGCCGAGGAGCAGTCCCACTGGTAGGCTTCCACCACGCGGTCGTCGCCCACGATGTTCAAGTAGGTGTCCTGAAGTCCGGCAAAGGCCTTCTTGCGGGAATCTTCTCCAGCCGCGGAGGAGCGCACAGCCACGGGCACGTCTTCGAGTCCGGCGTCGCGGCAGATGTCCTGATAGGCGCTGCGAACTGCCTCGGCTACTTCTTCGGGCAATTCGACGCAGAGGATGGCCACTTGCACCAAAACGCTACGCTTGCGAAGCTGGTCGATGCCTTCCGGGGAGGTGGCGAAACCCTCGACCACGTTGTTCACGAAGGTCCGAAGCTTTATGAGCGTGGCCTTTTCGGCAGCGGTGGCTTTCACCTCCTGCGCCAGGGTGCGAACGAAGTGCTTGAGGAATTCCGGGTCTTTGTTGACCTCTTCGCTGGTCCAGTCGACGCGGTTATATTCGTGGTCCACGGTCTGGCGGATGAGAGCCGCATTGACCTTGGTCTCATCGAGAAGCTTATGGAAAGCGATGGAGGAAACCGCCCTGAACTGAGGAGCGCGGATGCCAGGAACCTGGCTTATGATGGCGGTGTTATAGTTCTTGCCCCCCACCAGAAGCTCGGACTCCTCGCCGATAACGGAGATATCGGCTCCGGTGAGGATGAGCTTCTTGGTCAAGTCTTTTTTCTCCTTGGTGGGAGCTTTAGGAGCGGCTTTAGCCATTCGAGTCCTCCTTAGGAATGTCCAAACAGCGTCGTACGCGACGCCAACCTCATGATCTACGAGCTATCAGACGCGGGAACCGGCGAGCAAGTTAAACCCGGTTAATCCGTGTACTCCATTCCATGCCCGCACCAGGGGCAATAGTGGAAGTCCTCGGTGGCCAGGGGCTCTTTGCAACCGGGGCACACCTTGCTCACGGGCATGAGTTCCACAAGCAGTTCGCCCTCTTTCACCGGGACCATCTTCTTGTCCTCAAAGTAGTCGGCGTTTTTCAGCACACGCTTCACCACGCCTTCCACCTGGGACAGAACGGACTTCTCCTGCTTCATCACCGAGATGTTGAACACCTCTTGTCCGGGCTTCAAGAAGTCGCCTGGGCTCACGTGCATGACCCAGAGGTCGCCGTTGCACGGGGCCGATATGTGATAGGGGTTCGAGGGATCGGCCATGGCCACTTCCTGGCCGGTCTGGCCGCCCACGGCTTCGGCCACCTTGACCTGATGCGACAGGATTTCCGAGTCCAACACGTAGCGCACCACGCTCATGCCCTGGTGGTCCGGGGCGGAGATGTCGAGCAGGGTGAAGGTGTGCGGCTTGCCGCGCGAGTCCTCGAAGAACACTTCCTGGCCAGGCTCCAGGCCCTCGAACCACACGTCCAAGGGCAGGCGGTTGGGGTCGCCGTACTTGGTCTTGAACTCGATGGTCTTGAGCGCATCGCCAGGATGGTTCAGATACATCACGAATTCCTCGCCTGTTGGTTCGCGCTGCAAACGCTTGGCCAGGGATTCGAACTCGGCCGAGAGGTCCATGTCCTTGAGCGAAGCCAGGGGAGATTCCGTGGTGCGCTGCTCAATGGCGGTCTTCCACTCCGCTCCGAAAGCGGACTCGTAGACCCAGTCCGGCGGCCACCCCAAGGGCAGCTTGCCGTACTTGCCCAGAAGCAGCTGGCGGAAGGCGTCGTTGGCGTCCGCATAGAGCATGAGCCGGTCCGCCTTGCAGGCCTGGGTGATGCACTCGTCCTGGTGCTGGCTGGTTGCGTCGAGCACTTCCAGCATGTCGCGCACCGCGCGTTCGCCGCCGCGCTTGTATGCGCCGGTAACGGCCAGAAACGCGGTATTCCAGGTTATCTGCGAGCCCGGGGTCACGTCGTGGTAGCGCACGATGCGCCGGGTGCCCGCCAGGAACTTGAGCATGTAGGGCAACAGGTGGATGTACCCCTGTTTGAGGGCTCCTTCCTGGCTCGAGCTGGTGGCCCCGCCGGGCATGCCGTGCTCCACCACGTCGTAGTCGATGCCTTGGAAGTAAGGAGCGGTATAGCGGTCGTAGTAGGGCATGATCTGCTTGAGCGCGAAGCCGCAGGTGCGGATCATCTCCTTGTTCAGGTGGGTTTTGAGCCCCAGTTCGTCCTCGATGTAGGCGGCCTGGGAGAGCACCTCGCCCTGGCCGTACCAGCGAACTGCCGCGCCGATGGCCACATCCACGATGTGCGCCCCGGCCTTGGCCGCCGCGCCCACAGCGGGAACGAACAGGCCGTCGGTGTAGTGGCGGTGATAGTCGATCACCAGATCGGGATACTTGGCGCGGATGGCGCTCACCACCGCGGAGACGAAACGCGGCGGACACATGCCCGCCATGTCCTTCAGGCAGAGGATGATGATCTTGGAGACCTTCTTCTTGGAAACCCCGGCCACCTTGGCGCACATCTCCAGGATGTCCTCAAGCACGCCCATGTAATGCGGCACGTCGAAGCCCTTGGCCCACGAGAGCGAGATGGAGGGCTGGAAGATGTTGCCCTTGGAGTTGAGCGCCACCTCCGCGAAGGGGAGCATGTTCTCTATGTGGTTCAAGAAGTCGAAGCAGCGGATGATGTCGTAGTGTTCGCAGATCATCTCGCCGGTCAGGCGCATGAGGTTCTTGGGCTGCGGCTTGTATCCAAGCACGTTGGTGGAGCGGATGAGCAGTTGCTTGCAGGTTTTGGGCGCGAAGCAGTTCCACTGTTCGGCCTCGGTGAACGGGTAGGTCATGTTGGCCATCATGGCCACGTGGAAGTGCGCCCCGCCGCCGTTCTCCAGGGAAAGGAACCCGCAGTTGTCCAGGTAGGGCCCTATGAGGGCGTCCTCGGCCAGGCGGAAGCGGTTGCCGGAGTTGGACTGGGTGATGTCGCGGGTGGTGGTGTCCACGAAGTGCACGATTCCCGAATCGCGGATCTGGTCCAGAAGGGCCTGGCGGTCTCCGCGCGGGTACGGGGCGTTCCAGGATTTGTGGTCCAGGATGGGCATGGCCGGGTTGAAGCGGCCGACGCGCTTGTCCTGGCGGCCGCGGTATTCGCCCAGCTGCACGTGGGGGTTGTAGCCCTTGGCCGAAATTTCGGCCGTGAGCCGGGCAAGGCGGAAGGCCTCTGGCTCCACGTCGCGGTATTCGAGCAGGTCGGGAGCGGTGGCGATGAAGTTGGTGTCGTAGTCGCCGGAACGGAAACGGGCGTTTTTCACCACCTGCAGATGGAAGGGAATGGTGGTTTTCACCCCGCCCACGATGTATTCGCGCAGAGCCCGGTCCATGGTGCCGAGCACCTTCTCCCAGGAGCGGCCGTAGGTCATGAGCAGCGCGCCCGCTGAATCATACTGGGAGGGGAATTCGTAGCCCGCGGAGATGCACGAGTCCAGGCGGACGCCGGGACCGCCGGGAGAGATGTAGCGGGTGATGAGCCCGGCGTTGGGGGTGAACCCGGCGCGCGGGTCCTCGCAGTTGATGCGCACCTGCAAGGCCCAGTTGTAGGGCTTGGTGTTGTTCTTGGTGTAGCGGAGCTTGGCCCCGAAGGCCACGGCGATCTGCTCCTCCACCAGGTCGATGCCGTAGCGGCATTCGGTGATCCCGTGTTCCACCTGGAGCCGGGTGTTCACCTCGATCAGGTAGGGAGTGCCGTCGGGCTCCACCAGGAACTCGACCGTGGCCAGCGAGTAGTAGCCCACGCTCTTGATGAGCTTTTCGGACCAGTCCTTGAGCTTTTCGCGAAGCTCAGTGGTCATCCCTTTCCAAGGCGACGGGGTGATCTCCACGAGCTTCTGGTGGTTTCGCTGCACGGTGCAGTCGCGCTCGTCCAGGGCCAGCACGTTGCCGTGCTTGTCGGCGATGACCTGAATCTCAATATGGCGCACGCTGCGCAGGTACTTCTCAACGTAGAGACGGGGATTGCCGAAGCTGGCCAGGGCCAGGGCCGAGGCCTTGGAGAAAGCCTCCTCCAGCTGTTTGGGCTCGTGCACCACGTAGATGCCGCGCCCGCCACCGCCGCCTTCGGCCTTGAGCATGATGGGGAAAGTGATGTGGCTTGCGATCTCGCGCGCCTCGGGAACGCTTACCGCGCCTTCGGACCCGGGCACCACGGGGATTCCGAGTTCCTTGGCCACGTTGCGAACAGCGACCTTGTTGCCCAAAAGGTTCATGGCCTCGGAGGTGGGGCCGACGAACACTATCCCGGCTTCGGCGCATTTTTTGGGGAAAGCGTGATCCTCGGAGGCGAACCCCCAGCCCGGGTGAATGGCGGAGATGCGCTGGGCCTTGGCCTCGCGGATGATGAGGTCCAGATCCAGATAGGCTCTGGGGTCCTCGCCCAGAAGGATGAGTTCGTGCGCCCCGGCCACGGACGGGGAGGTCATGTCCACCTTGGTGGCGGTGAGCACAGGTACGGCCTGGAAGCGTTCACGAATGGAACGAAGCACTCGCCGGGCGGTTATGCCCCGGTTTGCGACGAGTATCTTTTTGCCCTGAATTTCTTTGAGAACGTCCTGAAAGGTCTTAACGGCCATGAGGGTATACCTAACCTGAATGCTTTTACGGGGGGTTTTAAGCCCGCCAGATGCTGCCGGAGGTGAGAAGCCGCTCGTCCGATTTACCTGCTGGCCTGACCCGGAGCGCCCCGTCCGGGGCAAGCCCGAGAACACGCGCGGGCCAGGGGGTCTCACCACCCTCCCGGACCAAGACCTCCTGGCCGAGCCAGCACAGATGCGGCTCGATCAAAGACGTCACGCTACGGGGTGGGCCCTGGGTAAGACTCGTTTGATAACATATTCGCATAAAATCCACAAGTTCGAGCCACAATCCCAAAGGTGTGGACGCAAGGCCCAAGGACCGCAAATCCCCAGCAGGCACGGCGTGTTCTTCGCGCAGAAGTGCTGGGGCGGGAGCAACCGCCAGGTTGATCCCGATACCGGCCAGGAGCACGCCGCGCCGCTCCTCCACCAGAACGCCGCCCACCTTGACCCCGCTCACCAGGATGTCGTTGGGCCATTTGATGCGGACCTCCGCCTTCTTTCCCAGGAAAAAACCCGCCAGGCAGTATCCGACAATCAAAGGCAACAGGCTGTCGAAGTCCGGCTCCACCGGAGGCAGAACAAGCGTCGCATAGAGATTTCCGGGGGGAGAATGCCACTGGCGGCGCAGCTGCCCGCGCCCGGACCACTGGGATACCGCAAGCACCGAATCCCAGGGTTCGATCATGCCATTTTCGGCCAACGGACGGGCCACGTCCAAACTCGACGAGCACGGTCCGCAAACAACGGTTCTGCCTCTGGCCTTCCCGCCCGAAATCCACCACGTCTCCTGCTCGCAGGCGGAGCACCACGGGACCGAAACCTCTTGCCAAGGTCCGAGTCTACGCGCATCTTCGCTCCAGCCAGGATGACATCCGGCCAACATTTCGGGAGTCAAAGGATCAGCCAGCTCCTCACGCCCCTTCGCCCAAAGGAGCACGCCTGGTCCCGGCACCCGGGGACCTTGAAGCTGCGTCACGGATTGGAAACCTCCATGGAAATATATCTGGTTGGCGGCGCGGTGCGGGACATCCTTCTCGGAAGGGCCGTCACCGACCGCGACTACCTCGTGGACCACGCTGACCAAGCCGCCTTCACAGGGCGGTATCCCACGGCCCGCCTGGTGGGCAAGTCCTTTCCGGTGTTCATCCTCGACGGCAGCGAATATGCTTGGCCACGAGGCGGCTCGCTCGAGGCGGACCTCCTTCTGCGCGATCTCACCATCAATGCCATTGCCCTGGGCGAAGGCGGCATGCTGCACGCGCACCCCACGGCCATCACCGATCTCCAGGCCGGAGTATTGAGGCCCTGCTCTCCATCTTCGCTTAAGGACGACCCGGTGCGAGTGTTTCGCGCGGCCCGGTTCGCGGCCCAATTCCCGAACTTCTCGCCCAGTCCGGAACTTCTGGCCCAGATGCGCGTTGCGGCTGCGGAAGGCCTGCTCCATGATCACGCCGCCGAGCGGGTGGGCCGAGAAGTGTCCAAAGCCCTGGCCGCGCCATGCCCGTCGCGGTTCTTCGAGCTTTTGGAACGCACGAACTGCCTCGCACCCTGGTTCGGAGAATTGCTCGCCTGCATTGATGTCCCTGCGGGACCGCCTGAACACCACGACAAGGACGTGTTCGGCCACACCTGCGAAATTATGGACCGCCTGGCAGGGGACCCGCTCGCCGTCTGGATGGCCCTGGCCCATGACCTGGGCAAGACTCTCACCCCACGTGAAGTCTGGCCCAGCCACCACGGCCACGAGAAGGCAGGCGTGGGATTGGCGCAAACGCTTGGTTTGCGGCTGCGTTTGCCCAGATCGTTCATCGACGCTGGCATGATGGCCGCCGGTGAGCACATGCTGGTGAGTGATTACGAGAGATTGCGCACGGGCACCAAGGTGGACCTGCTTTTGAGGATGGAAGCCAAGAGGCTCACCACAAGGATGTTCAAGCTTGCGGCCGCGGACAGCCAGAACCAGGACCTTGCCCTTCTGCGCCGGGCCAAGCGGGATCTGCGGGCCATCCGCAAGGTGAAGCTGCCTGACGACAAACGCGATCTGGGTGAGAAATCCGGAGAACTGCTCCGCCAGCTCAGGTGCGAAGCGATCGCGGCCCGTGACCCCGATGCATGACCCCTACCATCCGGCCTGCTCCACCCCGTAGAAATCGCCGTGCCCCGGAAAGACCATGGCCCGCTTGCCCTTGGCGGACAGATCAGCGTCGGTCTTCTTCATGAGCGCCTGCAGCATCCCCATCTCCTTGCTGAAAATGGTCGAATCCGCATTGGTGCTGGTGAGAAGCGATTTGTGCACGGACAGCGCTTCGCGTTCCCGTGGCGACAGGCTGGCCGCGTCCAGCAAGTAATCGCCGGAGAACAGGATGCCAAGATAGGGGTTGAAGTAGAACACCTGTCCGGCCGAATGCCCTCCGAGGCTTTCCAAGACCAACAGCTCAAGATCAGCCACACGCACCTTTCCGATCACCGGGAACCCCCCGTAATTGCCTCCCGCGGGTTCGAAAGCGTCAACCCTTTGGGGAGGAACGAGATCGGAGAGCCGCACCACGAGGCGGGTAAACGGCCCGTTGATCTCTTTGAGAGGGCCCCTGCCCAATGTTCTGTCCTCTTCGGCAAAGACCCTTGCGCTCTCCGGGTGCATGAGCACCCTGGCCCCGTACCGGGTTTGGAGACGTCCGGTCCAGCCGGCGTGGTCCGCGTCCGGGTGCGTGGCCAGCACCGTGTCGATGCGCGCGGGATCGAACCCATGGGAGGCCAGCCAGGCCATGACGTCCTCGAAATAGACGCCGAAGTTGGTGTCGAGCATGGCCAGCCCGTCTTTGTGGCACAGAAGGTAGCTGTTGGCCCCCTCCGGACAGGCGATCATGTACAGGCTCACCCCCAGGGTCACGCGCACCGGCCCTGTCAGGCGCAGGGTGAAACGCTCGCCGGTGGTTCCCACGGCCATGGCCGCCAGCCGCAGGATATTGGAAAAAACCTCGGATGCGGCCAGGGCCTCCCCGGAAACTCCTGATGCGCTTCGAAAATCGGCCAGGGCCTGGCGGATCGCCTGGGACGTGCTGAAGAGCTCCTCCAGCGTGTTCATGCGCTCCGAAGGCAGCACGTGCCTGAGCTTGAACAGGAACGCCTCCACTCCCGAAAGCCCCAGGGCCTCGTCCACGTCGGAATCGTCCCCGCCGCGCCAGAGCACATGGTAGTGGTAGCCGGCCCTGGTCAATTCCCCCAGCAAGGACGACACCTGGCGGGCGCCGCTGGTGGCCACCGAGACCTCGGCCATCTCGCGGTCCTTGGAGATGTCGTAGGACATGTGGATGACGTTGGCTTCAAGCGTCTTGAAATGACCAGCCAAGGCCGCAAGGGCCCCGGGCCTGTTCTCCAGGGCCACCTTGAAGCTGAGCACACCAGCCACATCCGTGATCAGTTCAGGTTCTCCGCTCTTTCCGGGCAAGGGATCCAGGAGCCCGCGCGTGGCCAGGGAGTCCAGCACCTTTGCGGCCAGAACGGCACTCTCGCAGGAGAGTTCCAGTTCCACGCGATTGGGATGGGTGCCCCTGTCGTACAGCAGGCGCTCGATGTTCACCCCGAACCTCCCGGCCAGGGAAGCGAGATCGGACAAGGCGCCGGGCCTGTCGGCGAGATCGACGGCCAGGGACGCGTTCCAGGAACCGCCGTGCCTGGACAAGGCGCACGGGGCGCCGGAATTCACGGGTTCCATGTATCGTCCTCCGAAAAATGGCCGGGATTGCGCGAGCCCCCGGCCTGGGCTAGTAGGTATACGTACCAGTGCGCCCCTTCATTTCAGGGTGCGGTCAATAACAATACGACTCAACTCCGGAGCGACACCTCGCTCAGGACGGAGTAACCGGAGCCCCCCATATGGACGAGCCCGTGACACTTGGCAAGCCCGCTTCATTAAGCCGGACCGAACTCTCCGTGGCCATGCTTCCCCAGGACGCCAATCCCTACGGATCCATCCACGGCGGCGTGATCTTGAAACACATCGACGCCGCCGCTGCCATGGCCGCCATGCGCCACTGCCGGGGCAACGCGGTCACCGTGGCCATCGATCAGGTGTGTTTCCTGGCTCCCTCCCGGGTGGGAGAGCTGGTGACGTTTCGGGCCCAGGTGAACCATGTGGGGCGCACCTCCATGGAGATCGGTGTCCGGGTGGAGTCCGAGAACCTCTTTTCCGGCGATATCCGCCACACCGCCTCGGCCTATCTCACCTTTGTGGCTCTGGACACCAGCGGCGCACCCACACCGGCCCCGGCCCTCATCCTCGAAACCGACGATGACCGCCGCCGCAACGCCGAGGCCGAAGCCCGGCGCAAATTAAGAACCGGCGTCTGTTCGTAACCGCTTGCCTTCCGGGCCGGGCCCGGATACACCCCGCTGCCGTTTCAAGCGAGGTCAACATGTCCTTCAAACGCGTCAAGAAAGAAAAATCCACCTATGCCCAGAAGATGTGCGTGGGCCAGGCCGGCAAGCTCATGCGCCAGCTCTCCATGCTCGAGCCCGGTTCCAGGGTGGGCGTGGCCGTATCCGGAGGCGTGGACAGCTTCGTTTTGTTGAACGTCTTGCGCCTGCGCCAGCGCATCGTGCCCTTCAAGTTCGATGTTCTGGCCCTGCATGTGAATCCCGGTTTCGACAATGCTTCCCATGCCCCTCTCATAGACTGGTGCGCTTCACACGGAGTTGCCCTGCACGCCGAAAGCACGGACCACGGACCACGGGCGCACTCCCCTGAAAACCGCAAGGCATCGGCCTGCTTCTTCTGCGCCATGCTCAGGCGCACCCGGCTTTTCCAGCTGTGCGAGCACTACAAGCTCACGCACCTGGCCATGGGACACAATGCCGACGATCTGGTGGTCACCTTTTTCATGAACCTTTTCCAGACCGGCAAGGTCCAAGGGCTCTCCGCCTCAGAGCCGTTCTTCCAGGGCAAGCTTCGGATGATACGTCCCCTGCTCACCGTGGAGAAGGACCACATCAAGCGGGCCGCCCGCCAGTGGGACCTGCCCATCTGGGCCAACCCCTGCCCTTCGGCCGGGAACACCCGCCGCGCCGACTTCGAAATATGGCTGAAGGACATGTTCGCCAAGGATAAGCGGTTCAGGGCCAACTCCTTCGGCGCGCTCACCCGCTGGCAGCTTGACACGGCCCAGCCCCCGACCTAGCCTGTTTGTTCCGCGTTGTATTCAGCACAAAAGAACGAACACCATGCCCGATTCATCAAAGTTTGAGATCTTCCGCGACGAAGGCAACCTCTATACCCGCATCGCCCCCAGAACACGCCTTATTTGGGCCTCCACGGTTCTTTTGGCCCTGGTGCTGGCAGGCAACATCTGGTGGCTCTCCGCAACCCTGATGAAGCCATATTACGAAGAGGAACTGGAGGATTTCGTCAAATCCACAACCCTTCGCGCCCAGGCCCTGGAACGCGTCGCGGCCAAGACCAAGGAGGCCGAAGACGGGGTGGAGCGGCTTCGCGCGGGCGACTCAAGCCTGCGGGAAATGATCAAGCTGGACAAAGGAGCCAGACACGTGGCTCAGGGCGTTGGCGACGGCGGCGAACAGCGCCTCGACCAGATAGCCTTGCTCAACCGAATGGAGATCCAGGCGGCCTATATCCGCGCCTTGAATCGTCCGGTGAAAATGAAGGTCGTCGATTCGGAGCCCATCTTAAATATTCTCGCAAGAAACCCCTCCCCCATGGGCACCGCGCCGGATGCCTGGCCCGCGCAAGGAATCATCTCCTCCGAATTCGGAGTCCGGCTCTCGCCCTTCGCCGGTCAGGAAGAGTTCCACAAAGGCGTGGACATCATGACTCCGGCGGGATCGCCCGTGCGGGCCCCGGCCCCGGGGATGGTCTCCTTTGCGGGCGAGGACGCCGAGGGGACCCAGGCCGTCGTGCTGGAGCATGGCGGAGGCTACGTGACCACGTTTTCCCATATGCAGCGCCTTGAAGTGAAAGCCGGCGAACGTGTTGAACGTGGCCAGGACATTGGCTCCGTGGGGCAGGAAGGACGCTCCACCGGCCCGCATCTGCACTATGAGGTTCACCTGCACGGCATCCCGGTCGATCCGAAAAAATATCTCCCCTAGCTGAATGACTCCTGGCCCCCCGGAGAGCATCACTCAGCCTCGATCACATATCTTCCGCCAGACCAGCTCTCCGCCACAGCGCCGTCATCCGTCCGGACCGGCGAACCCGGTGCTTCCAGGACAATGGAAGCAGATGTCAGGGAACCAACCAGGAACAGACTGTCACCTTAGCTCCACCCGACGCCCAGGCTGGCCTGGGAATTGCTAGTCAGCGTCGCATGGAGCTTTTCAATCTCAACGCCTCACAATTCTACAGCTTTTTTTTGACGATCATGCGCGTGAGCATCGTTGTGTTCATGCTGCCTTTTTTTGGTGCAGGCTCGATCCCCAACGCCGTCAAAGGCGCCTTCTGCCTCGTTTTGAGCGTCTCCATCTGGCCCAGGCTCTCCTTCCCCGGAAGTCTTCTGCCTTTGGACGCCCTTGGACTCATTCTCATGATGATGGGTGAGCTGGTGCTTGGGCTGGTCATAGACATAATCATCCGTTTTCTCTTCGCCGCGGTAATGACCGGCGGCCACCTTGTGGGCTTTTCCATGGGGTTTGCCATGATGAACGTCTTAGACCCCATGACCGGCACGTCCGAATCCGTCACTGCCCAGCTCCTCTACCAGTGCACCATCCTGATGTTTTTATCCATGAACGGGCACCTCTTCCTGCTCTCCGGCCTTGCCGAAAGCTTCGCACTGGTGCCTCCGGGCGGGCTTTTCATCACCCCGGCACTGGCTGATTCGGTACTCAAGTTCTCCGCAGAAATCTTCGTCCTGGCCCTAAAAATAAGCGCACCAGTGCTTGCATCGCTTTTCCTTGTGGACTTGGCCCTTGCCCTGGTTTCCCGGGCCGCGCCGCAGATGAACGTCATTCAGATCGGCTTTCCCGTGAAGATAAGCGTCGGTTTTCTGTTCATGACCCTCACCCTCACCGCCCTCTCCCACTTCGTGGGGGACTACCTGTCGGATTTGGGCCCGATGTTCACGGCGGTGATGAACAGGCCCATTCTCCACTAAGACGCCAATGGCCGAAAGAGAACCGGGAAGAACAGAAAAAGCGACCCCGAAACGCCGGGGAGACGCACGTAAAAAGGGATCGGTACCCAAAAGCGCCGAGCTGCCCAAAGTGGCCGCGCTTCTGCTTGGCATGCTGGCCACGAAATATACGCTAGGCATATACGAACGCGAGATGAGCGAGATATTCCGATGGTTCCTGACCGACGGGATGAAGCTCACCATCACCACCACCACCGTCAACATTCTCTTGCAGGATTTGAGTTGGCGCATGGCCAAGATGCTGTTGCCCACCCTCATCATCCTCACTGCCACCGCCTATCTCGTCCTGCGCCTGCAGGTGGGCAATCTGTGGGTGCTGCCCTGGGAGAATTTCAGCTTCGAAAAGCTCTTCAATCCCATGGCCGGCATAAAGAAGCTCATGCTCGACCCCAAGACCCTGGTCCGGCTGGCCAAGCAGGTGGGTCAGGCTTTGGCCATCGGCGTGGCGCCGTATCTGGTGCTCAAGAACGAGTTCGGCAACTTCATGCCGCTTTTCTACGCCAACGCCCAGGGTCTGGCCGCCTACATCCTGACCAACACCATGACCATGCTCTGGTATTCCATGGTGCCCATGATCCTCATAGCGGTGGCCGACACCTGGTACACCCGCTGGGATTATGAGGAAAACCTCAAGATGACCAAGAGCGAGGTCAAGGATGAAGCCAGAAACGCCGAGGGCGACCCGGAGATTAAAAGCAAGCAGCGCCAGAAGATGTTCGCGGTCATGGGCAAGCGCATGCTCAAGAATGTTCCCAAAGCCGACGTCATAATCACCAACCCCACGCATATCGCCGTTGCTCTTCAATACAACGCGCTCTTGGCGCCCGCGCCCATCCTGCTGGCCAAGGGCGCGGACCACATGGCTGAAAGAATCAAGGAAGTCGCCCGCGAACACGGCATTCCCATCCGCGAGAACAAGCCCCTGGCACGGGCATTGTATAAAGATGCCGAGATCGGCGAGATGATTCCCGAGGCGCTGTTCCAGGCGGTGGCCGCGGTGCTGGCCCAGCTTGATAAGTTCCGTAAGCGTGGACAACGCTAAACCGAAAAGGTGTCAAAGATATGGCAAAATCACTGGCAGTGAATTTCGACTACGCCAAGTTCACAAAGCAGGGCGACTTCATGCTGGCCTTCGGCGTGGTGATCATCCTGTTCGTCATGCTTGTGCCAGTGCCGACCATTATCATCGACCTTATGCTCACCCTGTCCATATCGGTGAGCCTGGTGGTTCTGGTTACTTCCATGTTCATGACTTCGCCCTTGGAATTCTCCATCTATCCATCGCTTCTTCTGGTCACCACCATGCTGCGCCTGGCCCTGAACGTGGCCTCCACCCGCCTTGTTCTCCTGCATGGAGACGAAGGCACCGGGGCTGCCGGCCAGGTCATCAAATCCTTCGGAGAATTCGTGGTGGGAGGCAACTACGTCATCGGCATAGTTGTGTTCCTGATCCTCTTCTCGCTCAACAAGACCGTCATCGTTGCCGGTACCACGCGCATCGCTGAAGTGGCCGCACGCTTCACCCTGGACGCCATGCCAGGCAAGCAGATGGCCATCGAGGCGGACTTGAACGCCGGCTTGCTCAACGAACAGGAAGCCAACAGGCGCCGCGAGCTGATACGCAAGGAAGCCGACTTCTACGGCGCCATGGACGGTGCGAGCAAGTTCGTCTCCGGTGACGTGAAAGCCACAATGCTCATAACGGTCATCAACATCGTGGGCGGTTTCCTTATTGGCGTGCTGCAAAAGGGCATGGACTGGAAGCTCGCCGCATCCACCTACACCATCCTGACCATCGGCGACGGTCTGGTTTCCATCATCCCTTCGATCATCATCTCCGTTTCCGCAGGCCTCATCGTGTCCCGGGCCGCGGCCGAGGCTAAGATGGGCGAGGAATTCATCGCCCAGCTCACCGGACATCCCAAGGCGCTGCAACTGGTCAGCGGCATGCTTTTCGTCTTCGGGCTTGTTCCGGGCATGCCCCTTATTCCTTTCTCTATCCTTGCCGTCCTGCTCTTCGGGCTCTCCCGGGTGAGCCAGAAGCAGCAAGACATCCTCGCCGACGGCCAACAGGCCGAAAAAAGCGCCCCCCAGGAACTCGAAACTCCCGAGGAAGTGCAACAACTCCTGCCTCTGGACGCCTTGGAACTGGAGGTGGGCTACGGCCTCATCCCGCTGGTGGACGAAGAGCAGAACGGCAACCTCTTGGCCCGCATCCGCTCAATCAGGCGTCAGTTCGCCCTGGACATGGGTGTGATTATTCCGTCGCTGCATCTGCGCGACAATCTGCAGCTCAAGCCCGGCCAGTACGCCGTGTTGATCAAAGGCAACGAAGTGGCTTCCGCGGAGATTCTCATCGACCACTACCTGGCCATGGACCCAGGCGACGCGAAGCTGCGCATCCAGGGAGTGGAAACACGCGAGCCTGCCTTCAACCTGCCCGCGCTGTGGATTCCCGAGGTTTCCAAGGAAGAGGCCATGCTGGCAGGCTACACCGTGGTGGACCCGTCGACCGTGATATCCACGCACCTGACAGAGGTGTTCAAACGCAACCTCCACGAATTCCTCGGACGCCAGGAAGTGCAGGCGCTGCTGGACAACCTCCACAAGCGCGCCCCCAAGGCCGTGGAGGAACTCGTTCCCGGCGTGCTCTCGCTCGGAGTGCTGCAAAAGGTGCTGCAGAATCTGGTGCGCGAAGGCGTGTGCATCCGCGACATGCTGACCATAGTCGAAACGTTGGGGGACTACGGCCTGTCCACAAAGGATGCAGACCAGCTCACCGAGTACGTGCGCTCGCGCATGGGCAGGTCCATCGTGAAGCCGTTTCTCACAAGCGATTCCACCCTGCCCATCTTCACCCTGGCTCCATCCGTGGAGGGCATGGTTCAGGAATCGATCCGCCAGACCGACCACGGCGCGTTCCTGGCCATGGACCCTGGCTCCGCACAGAACCTTATCTCCAGCATCAACCAGCAAATGGAAAAGGCCCTGGTCAGCGAAGGCCAGCCCGTTCTGCTGGTTGCTCCCGCAACCAGGCCGCACTTGGCCCAGCTCTTGAATAGGTTCCTCCCGACGCTCCCGGTGATCTCACAGGCGGAAATACCGGCGGAAATCAGGCTGCAATCCCTAGCAACCATAGGACTGAGCCATGCGGGTTAAGACATTCAGAGGTTCCAGCACCACCCAGGTGATGGCCCAGATCAAGAGGGAACTCGGCCCCGAGGCCGTGATCCTCTCCAACCAGACACGCCGGGAAGACGGCTCAACCATCTGCGAGATTATGGCCGCGGTGGAACCCGACCAGGGGTTTCCGGAGCCTTCTGCGGACGGAGCTCCCGGCGCGGCCCAGCTGGTCTCGCACTCCGGGTGGGAACGGGAGTGGTGCGAGATGAAGGGGCACCTTTCGGCCCTGCTCAAACCCCACATGAACCTGGACAGCCTCCCTCCCCGTCAAAAAATGGCCATGGAATACCTCGAACGCGAAGGCGTCGAGGAACCCATCATGCTCGGCCTCTTCCGCCAGCTCCAAAACGCCCGCGGGGCGTCCTTGCTGACTGAACTTGGCAAGGTTGCCCGGATAAAGCCCTATGGCCAGTTCACGGAGAAATTCCAGATGGTGGCCGGACCCTCAGGTTCCGGCAAGACCACGGCACTGCTTCGCATGGCCGTTGCCGCCAAGAAGGCCTCCCCGGACAAGCGCATAGGCATCCTCAACTGTGATGGCCGTGGTGCGGGTGGCAAGGCAATCCTGAAACGCTACGCCGAGCTTTCCGGCCTGACCTATGCCGAAGCCCCGGAATCCGAGGATTTCGTCAAAGTGCTTCTTGCTTGCCGAAACTTTGACGTGATCTTCGTGGACCTCCCGGCCATGCTCCAGGGCGAGAGCCTGGGCCAATGGACAGGGGAAAGAAGCCTGGCCCTGCGCGACGACGTGGCCATACACTTGACGCTCACCCCCTATTTCTCAACGCCGCACTACCGTACCATATGGGAAAGGTACCGTTCGGACCTGGTCAAAAGCATCATCTGGACGAAATTGGACGAAGCCTGTAGTTTTGGAAATCTGATCAACGTGGCGCAAATGACCGGACTGCCCGCGTCGGCTCTGTCCTTCGGTCCCGGAGTGGTGGGGGCCATGGCTGCCGCCGAATCCCAGACATTGTGGAGGCTCGTGTTCTCCCATCAGATGCCTGGGGCAGCGAACTCGTCCAACCCTAACGTGGAAAAGGCCGCGTAAACGGACAACCAACCATGCAAGGCAATCTTCCCCTGGTGTTTTCCGTCACCTCCGGAAAAGGTGGCGTGGGCAAGACCAACATCTCCGTGAACCTGGCCGTAAGCCTGGCCAAGATGGGCAAACGCGTCGTTTTATTGGACGCGGACCTGGGTCTGGCCAATGTGGACGTTCTTCTGGGCATGGCCCCTGAGCTCAATCTGTTCCATCTTTTCCACAAGGGTGTGAACTTAAAGAAGGTGCTCTTCAAGACCCCCTTCGGCTTCCACATCCTTCCGGCCTCTTCGGGAGTGTCCGAGATGCTCTCGTTGTCCACAGGGCAGAAGCTCGAGCTTCTGGAGGCCATGGACTACCTCGAGGACAAGATCGACTACCTGATCGTGGACACCGGCGCCGGCATCGGCGACAATGTGGTCTATTTCAACCTGGCGGCCCGCGAACGCCTGCTGGTGTTGACGACCGAACCGACATCGCTTACCGACGCCTATGCCCTCGTGAAGGTTATGCATTTGAACCATGCGGTGAACAGGTTCCGTGTGGTTGTGAACATGGCCCCCAACGAAAAGGCGGCCAGGCAGGTCTTCAGCAAGCTCTACGCGGCTTGCGACCACTTCCTCGACGGAATTTCGCTGGATTTTGTGGACTTTATCCCGCATGATACAACAGTTAGACAGGCGGTGATCAAGCAGGTTCCATTCTGCCATTTGGCACCGGACGCGCCAGCGAGCCTGCAAGTTGTGAGCATGGCGCGAAAAATCACCAGCTGGGACTCGGGCGCGCACCTCGATGGAAATATCAAGTTCTTCTGGAAAAAGCTCCTCTTCCAAGAGCAGTCCGTGGCTTAGCTTCGAAGCCGGAGCCAAGTCCTGGGAGGACTTTGCGCACCCTGACCGTCAGGAGATCGTCCGGCATTATTCCCCCAAGATCAAACTTCTGGCCCTGCGCATGAAAGCCAAGCTCCCGCCCAGCGTGGAGCTTGGCGAGCTCATGAGCGCCGGCGCCTTGGGCCTTTTGGAGGCATTGGGGCGCTTCAAGCCCGAGCTGGGCATCAAGTTCGAGACCTTCGCCGAATCACGCATCAAAGGATCCATGCTCGACGAACTGCGCAAGCTCGACTGGTTCAGCCGGGGGCAGCGCCACCGGGTTCGCGTTATCGACGACGCGGTGCGCAAGCTGGAGGCGGTCTCCGACGAGGTTCCAAGTGTCGAGAAGCTCTCCGAGACCACCGGCCTGACCCACAAAGAGGTTTCGCAGGCCCTGGAGTGCATGCAAAGCCAGCTGTGCCTGAGCCTCGATGCCATTACGGAGAACTTGACGTCTTTTAAGCAACAGCAGATTGACAATGAGCCGTACAAATCCACCGCACTCAAAGAAATCGTTGACAAACTGGCTCTGCTTATTGATGAACTGACGCCAAGGGAACAGCTTGTACTGTCCTTGTATTACGTGGAAGAGTTGAACATGCGCGAGACCAGCGAGGTCATGGGTATCACCGAGGGCCGGGTTTCACAGCTGCATTCCCAAGCCCTGGCCAAGCTGCGAAGCAAGTTCCATGCTCGATACGGCATTGTGGACGCCTAAATAAGAGGCGTTGAAACCCGCCCGTAGCGGGCACTGTAAAAGGAGACCATCATATGGCCGTGAACAAAAGCATGCGTGTGCTTGTCGTGGACGACTTCTCCACCATGCGCCGCATCATCAAGAACATTCTTCGCCAGCTGGGTTTCACCGACATCGTTGAAGCCGACGATGGCACCACGGCCTGGGAAATCCTCAACAAGGACAGGATCGAATTCGTCATCTCCGACTGGAACATGCCCAAGATGCCCGGCATCGAGCTTCTCAGGAAGGTGCGTTCCAGCGAGGAATTCGCCAACATGCCCTTTCTGATGGTCACGGCCGAGGCTCAACAGGAGAACATCATCGAAGCCGTTCAGGCCAAGGTCTCCAACTACATCGTCAAGCCGTTCACAGCGGAAACGCTCGGCCAGAAGATCGAAAAGATCTTCGACAAATAGCCCCGGGCGGGGGCAGCCCCCCGCCCTAACCACTCATGCTCCCTCCCCCGTCTGACGGCTCCGGCTCTCCGGGTGATCCCCTGCAGACGCCCGCGTCTTCTGACGAACAAGACAACAAAGCCAAGCTAGACGACACCGAACTCAACGTCGGTTCCCCCCGCGCCATGCAGAAGGTGGAGCTGGATCTCGACGACGCTCCGTTCCTTGAGGACGACGAGGCCCCCCCACCGGCAGACGAGGACATTCCCGCTCCAGCGCCGCAGGAATTCGAAGAACAGATCAAGCTTCCTTTCTGGAAGAACAAGAAGGTGGTCCTGGGCGGGGGAGCTGCTCTTCTGCTGCTCATAATCTTGATCGTCTGGTGGTTCTTTTTCCGTGGAGTCAAGGTGCCCAAAGAGGAACCTCCTCCACCACCTCCGGTTACCGAGCCGGAAAAACCCGCGGCTCCGCCCGCTCCGCCGGAAGCCTTCGTCCCCATGGATGCGTTTCTTGTGGAAAAGACCGACGCCAAAGGGGCGACCAGGATTCTCTCGCTCAAGATAAAGCTCGTCTATAAAGACGACCAGCGCCTGACCAGGGAAATCCAGTCAAAGAACTTTGCGCTACGCGATGGCCTGTATTATAATCTAAGGAATAAATCTTTTGCGAATCTGACCGATAAGGACGGAGTGGAGCTTCTGCGAGAGGAACTTCGAGGCGTTGTGAACAACTATCTGAACACCGGACAGGTGGATCAGATCCTTTTCGAGGAACTTCTGGTGAAATGATGTCCGACATAAACATCACGACCACCATCGCCCAGCTGCCCAACCTCCAGGGAGTGGCCGGAGCCCAGCTTGCCCATCCGGAGGCGCAGCAGGTATTCGCCGCCCAGCTTGCCCAAGAGAGCCTGAAAGAGCAGATGCACCAGGTGCAGAAGGTGGATAAGCAGGAAGGCAGCGAAGCCGTCAAGGACGAGAAGGAAGGGCGAGGCGGCGAACAACATATGCACCAGCGCAATCGCCAGGCCAAAAAGGACGCTCCAGAGGACGGTGACTCTGCCCCGCCGTCCGCTTCGCCCTGGCTCGGTCATCTCATCAACAAAAAGGTCTAGCCGTGTCCCTCCAAGAATGGCTTCTCATACTCCTCACCGGCAGTGAGCTGGTGCTTTTGATCCTTGTCGTCGGATTCTTCGCGAGGCTTCGACGTTCGGAAGACATGCTGTCGTCTTTGCAGAACAACCAGGCGGAGCTCATGGGCAAGCTTCAGAAAAGCGCCCAGTTGGAACAAGAGCTCCTCGAATCCTTCGAAGACCGCCAGCGGGCGCTGATTCGCCTCGAGGACAAGCTCGCCATCCGGGAAAAGGAACTGTCCACGCTTTTAAAGCAGGCCGAAGAAATCAGCCGCTCGCCGGATTTTCTGCGCCAGGTTGTCATTGCGGGAATCAAGAAGGGGCAGTCCGCCAGGGATCTGGCCAAGGCCACGGGGCTCTCCCAGGACGAAGTCGCGCTTATCATATCGCAAGCCAAAGCCTGACCTCTCGGGCTTCGTAAACACACCCCATGCGCATACGCGGCCGAGGTTCATCCTCCTTCGGATCAGGGGGCCAACACCGGGAGTCCGAACGCTCGGAACGCTTCCGTAAAGCCCACCGCGTTGGGCAAAAAGTCTCGGGAACCATCCAGCAGTGGGATGAATCCGGCCTGGCCTGGGTGCAGATCGACGGGCACCGCCTGCTGGCGCAGGTATCCCAGGATTCGAATCTCGGACTTGAACGCGCGTTCCTCGTGGTGAGTCTCTCCCCGGACATTGTTCTCAAGGAAATCACCGGAAAACATTCCGGCTTGAACGTCCTGGTGTGACCCGGACGCTCCCGCCGCACTCAAGATTACAAAGCGCTTTCATTTCGTGCGCGGCGCGACCAAGGAGCAAAACACGATGATCCTGATCGGCACCCCCAGCTACAACGGTTCCGTCACCCTCAACTACATGCGCTCGGTGCTCGAGATGCAAGACATCCTGAATTCGGCCGGAATCCATACGGGTTTCCAGCCCCTGGCTTACGAGAGCCTCATCACCCGAGCCAGAAACTACATCGCCAACGAATTCCTGCGCCAGAAAGAGTTCACGCATCTTCTCTTCATCGACGCGGACATCGGCTTTCCCGCTGAAGCAGCCCTGCGCTACCTGCGCTCGGACAAGGACGTGGTCTGCGGCATCTACCCGGTGAAGCATCTGGACGTGGACAAATTGCGCCGCATGCCTGACGAACTGTCGACTTTGGACGCCGTAGCCGCGTCTCTCAGTTACACGGTGAAGCTCAAGTCCGGATGCGTGGTGGACAAATTCGGGCTGGTGCCCGTGGAATACGGCTCCACGGGTTTCATGATGATCAAACGGCACGTACTGGAGAAAATCGCCGAAGCCTACCCCGAACTGCGCTACCGCAACGCCTACGTCAACACCGGTGAGGAAGGCATGGAGTACACCGCGTTCTTCGACACGGCCATTGATCCTGTGAATCGGGATTACCTTCCCGAGGATTACGCCTTCTGCAAGCGGTGGACCGCCTTAGGCGGCGAAATCCACGCCGACGTGCTGAGCAGATTCATCCATTCGGGCAATTGCGACTATGCCGGTGACTACCCGGTGTTCCTCAAGCACTTCCAGGCCGGAGAAGAAAAGCCTGACAGCGATTAGCCCATGGCTTTTCATAAGCTGAGCATACAGACAACAAGGCCGGTTCTTCCCAGAGCCGGCCTTGTTGTTTCATGGACCGAGTCATCCCATGATGCTGGGTTTGGCGCTACCACCTCTGCCTGTAGTAATACCTCGGGTAATAATAGTAGCCGCCATAGTATGGCGGAGGCGCGGGAGCATAGTACACCGGGGGCGGCGGGGCAGGCGGATAATACACCACCGGGGGCGGAGCGTAGTAGACCGCCGGAGGCGGAGGGAGAAACTCGTAATGGGTTTGCCCGTCCTTGTCCTTATAGACCGCGCAGGAGCAGAGCATCAGAGAGCAGACACAGACCAGAAGGCGCTTCATGATTTGCCTCCATGAATTCCGTTCGTCGAGGAGCCGGAATGTCCGTCAGGACCTGACCCTAGGGTTTTCGGCACTGTTCAGTTCAGCCCTGAGTCCTTGTCGCTCCAAGACTTGTTCACGTTACTCTTTCCAGCCCATCCATGCCATGAACCTGCTGAACCAAGAAGAGCCGTTCACATCCGCCCTCTTCTATGAGGCAAGTGTACACCATACGGCGGTCACGGGAAAAACAGAAAAAGCCCAGCATGCGCATGTCATGCTGGGCTTTAATCCACATCGATGATTCGAATGCCCTCTAGAACGGCACGTCGTCCATGCCCGAGGCCTCAGAAGGAAAAGCCGGGCCGTGGTCGTCCTCGCGTTGCTGACGGTTGTTCTGCTGGCGCTGTTGAGGCGGAGCCGAACGGCGCTCTGCTGCGCCTTCCCCGGGTGCCGCTTCCACTCCGCCACCCTTGGAATCCATGAACTGCACAGTATGACCGGGAGCGGACACCACGATCTCCGTGGTGTAGCGCTTCTGGCCCTGCTGGTCCTCCCAGCTGCGGGTGCGCAGCCCACCCTCGATGTACACCAGCCGGCCCTTGCCCAGGTAGTTGGCGCAGACTTCGGCCTGCTTGCCGTACACCTTGATGCGGTGCCACTCGGTGCGCTCTTCCTTCTGGCCCTCGCGGTTCTTGAAGGACTCGTCCGTGGCCAGCGTAAATTCCGCCGCCGGCTGGCCGGAGGGCAGATAGGTCAACTTGGGGTCCTGGCCCAGCCTGCCAACGAGAATCACCTTGTTCACGCTACCGGCCATGGGGCGCCTCCTGGTATGTTTGACGCGCGGTCCCAAGCTGGAATGCGAGCGTCATTGAATCGAATTCTCCGTAGCGATGCCGCCACAGGACTAACAAGCGTCTTTTCAAAAATTCTAACGGTATCCGGCCAGACCTTCAAGGTCGTCCAGACTGTCCTCGATCTTCTCGGTGATCTGCTGTGCCTTTTCCGGCTGCCAGGAAGCCAGGGCTTCGCGAAGGCTCTGCACGACCTTTTCCACCGCCTCGACACCCGGCCGGATGCGCTCGGCCACGGCGGCAGGGACTTCCCCGGCGGTAATCCTGGCCCGGAGCGTGTCCACGAGTTCCAGAACGCCGCGCTGGGCCGGGGCGTAGCCGTGGCCAGGAGGGTAAGCCAGGTGCGAGAGGAGAGGCCACACATCCTCCACCTTTCCCGGGTCAATGGTGGAGACGCTTACGCGCACTTGCAGAAGCTTTCCCATGGATGACCTCCTTGGGAGGCGGGGCGCTGCCCCGCACCCTGGCAGGGCTCTGCCCTGCACCCGCCAGGGAGACGTTCGTCTCCCTGGACCCTCATACGGCTTCGCGGGAATCGTGAGCCGCTTCGAGCCGGAACGCGAAGCAATACGGGCTTCCAAAGGGACTTCGTCCCTTTGGCCGCCGGAGGCATCTTCTCCTCCAGCTTCGACCGCCAGCAGTCCATTGTCAAAGACGATCTTCGCAGCCTGTTCAAAAAACCAGCTGGCAAGGAGCAGAAAAAAGTCAAGGCTGAAGCGTATTTGACATACGCGAAGGTTTGACTTCTGCACGGCAACGCCGCCAGCGGGAATTTTTCAACAGGCTGCTAGTCGCGCTCTTCCCAGTCGGACTGCACCCGGTTCACCACGTCGCGTATGACGCCCATCTGGGCCTCGGGGCAGACGCTTATGAGAGGCTGCCCCGCATCCACGTTCTGGTCGTGGGAAAAATACGTGGCATAGATGATGCCTTCCGGGCCGACATAGGACAACGGTTTCTCACGCTTCATGCGCGAAACGATGAACAGGTCCATGCCGTCCTTGACCTTGATGGACTGGCAGCCCGTCACCTTGACCTTCTTGTCCGTTTCCGGAACGAAATAGTACTTGGCGCGCTCGGGCGCGGGGAAGAGAAAGAGCACCTTCTTCAGGATGAGCTGGGTGACCTCATCCTTGGTGAAGAAGTGACGCAGCACCATGAGTGGCGTTCCCGCTTCCACGAACTTGCCGTTCAAATGGGCGTGGATCTTCTGCACCTCGCCCTTGCGGGAGCAATGGATGGGCTTGGCGTTACGCTCGCGCCCAAGGGTGACCAGAAGCGTGCCTGGTTTTTCCTTCCAGGTGCCGCTGGGGGCCTGAACCTTGGTGCCCTCTTCCGTAACCTTGAACTCGACCACCCCGGTGTGCGGGGCGATAACCTCGACCTCCTCGTAGGGGGAGGCCTTTATCTCCTCGAGTATGGCTTTCACATCCTGCACGGCTGACCCCTTAGCGGTAGTAGAGGTTGCGGCCGCCGATTATCTGGAAGGCCTGCACCAAGTTGTTTCTGATCTCGCGACGGTCCCAGATGCCCTGGATATGGCCGCGTGCCAGAGCATTGTACGCCAAGTGGTAGTCCGGCGCGATGTCCACTCCCGTGGTCTCCTTGATGACGCCGGGACCGGCGAAGCCGATGTTGGCCGAGCGCACCGAGAACTGGTAAGGCGAACAGCCCAGGAAACTGGCCACCGGACCGGCGTAGGAATTGGTGTCGTAGAGCACCAGGTAAAGCCCGCCCGCCTCGATGTAGCGGCGAACGGCCATGGTCACCCTGGGCATCTGGATGACGCCGTTGGTGCCTTCCTGGATGCGGATGCCGGCCGTGCCGTGCACGTAGGCAAGGAAAGGATAGTGTTTCTTGCGCGCCCTGGCCAAGGCCCTGATGAACTTCTCGCCCTCGGCCGCACCGACCGTACCGCCCCTGAAGGGAGCCACCAGCATGCCGATAACCACCTTGATGTTGTCAAGGGAGGCCTCGTAGGTGACGCAGGAACTCTTGAGCTTGAGCTTCTTCTTGGCGTCCTCGAGCTTCTGGTCGAAGCCGGGATAGCTCAGAGGATTGCCAGCTTCCACTCCCTGGTTGAACTCCATGATGGAATCCTTATCCAGCACGTTGTGCTGGAACCACTGGTATTCCATGGGGAAGTGGTGGCCGCAGTACTGGCAGACGCCGGCAAAATCTCCAAAAAGGTCCGGAGCCCAGAGATCCAGGCATCCATGCGTGCGGGCGTTGGGACAGGTGACGGCCTTGTCCTCGCGAGCCTTGGGGCTCACGTAGCCGTCGGCCCAGTCACCGGTCAGGCAGATACCCTCTTCGGCGCAGGAAAGTTCAGTGAGCTTCTGGATGGTCTCGTTGTCCACCTTCTTGGTCCGGCCGTTCCTGAAGGGCTTGAGAACCCTGTCAGTCACCACCCTCACTTCGGCTTCGGCCTCTTCCTTCAAGTGCAGAAGCTTTTCGCCGTAGGTGCGCAGGAACTCGTAGCGGAAATACGAATAGGTGGACCAGGACAGCTGCTGGAGCGAGTCCGCCAGACGCCTGGAATACGGCGTCTTGTCCACGCAGGCCTGTTGGGCCATGTTGCGGAACTTGCTGTAGCGTTTCCACACCAGTCTCTCTTGGGCCCGCTCGTCCAATACCCAACGAACGAAGAATGATTCCGCATCGGCCAGAGAAGCCTTTTTGCGGCGCTTGATGGCCATGGCCCGGATCAGGTTCATGCCCTTGACGGACAGGAAGGCCTCGTCCGTGGCCATGATCATTTCCTGGCGCAGGCGCTTGAAGAAGTCGTAATGGAGCGGCCTGGCACCAAGCGGGGGTTCCTGCACCACCCGGTCGATGTACCCCATGCGCAGGTTGTCTTCGGCGGTAATTTTCAGCCGCTCGGCGCATTCTTCGATCATCTCAGCCGGTGCGCGCTGGCCCTGACGAATACCGGACTCGATGGCGCCGGCCCCTTCGGGAGAGATGACAGAATAGTAGCCGTGGGAGAGCATGAGCCGCGTGTCGGCCAGGGCGATGGCCTCGGCTCCGCCCGAACCGCCCTCGGAGAAACAGGCGATCACGGGGACACGAAGCGCCGACATCTCATAGAGATTGCGCGCTATCTGCTGGGCGGCTCCGGGGTAGTCCTCGATGGGAAAGGCCCCGGGAGTGAACACGTAGGTGTGTATGGGAATGTTCTCGGTCTCGGCGACCTTCATGTACTGCAAGGCCTTGGCGTTGCCCCAGGGCTTCACCGAACCGCCGTTGCGGAACTCCTGGCCGTGCCCCTTTTCCTGCCCGATGACCATCACCGGCTGGTTGTGGATCTTGTCCCCCTGACGACGGGTGACGTAGGCCCTGGCGATGACCATGGACGGATCGATGGAGTATTCGTCCAGACCGCCTATCTCGGTGTAATTGTCGTAGCAGAACTCAAGGATGTCCTTAAGGGTTATCCGCTGCGGGTGACGGACGATGCGCACCTTGTCCATGGGGGTGAGCATGGGGTCGAGCTTTTTTTCCACGAAGACGAACAGGTCTTCCAGCTGGGAAAGCAGCTTGACCTTCTGGGCCATGGTGGCGACTGTCTCGCGGTCGCGGAATTCCGCCAGCTTGGACGTGAGCAACCCCACGTCCTCAGGCTGACGGGAGCCGAAGATATCCTGGATGTACTGGAGCCTGTCGGCAAGCTCCTGAATGCTTTTTTCTATGTCCATAGGTTGGCTTGGCTTTGTGTGTAACGGCGCTAAGAGCTTACGCCGCGCCGGACGAGGGGATTCCTCTCTCCGGCCTTGTGGTGGTTACCGCCGTCCCATCGTGGAGGCGGATGCGCGAACGACTTGGGGCGTTCATTAAAACACCAGAATGTTCGCGGTCTTCTCGCGCAGGAAGGCGATGTTGGACTTCATGGCGTTGCCGTCCTGATCCTGCCCGGTGAGCACCAGCTTGTCCAGGTACTCCACGCCCCTGGCCTTGGCTTCCGCCAGATCCTTGCCCCAGATGATGGCCAGGGCCAGGTTGGGGTCGAACTCCGTGGGGATGTCGTAAGGGACGTCCCGTGGAATCTGGGAATGCAGCGACGCCCATGAGACTTCCGGGGGGGCGAAGCGGTCGATGCGTCCCACCCAGGGGGTGAAGCGGTTGTCCGGGTCTTCGGCAATGATGCGGTACTCGATGCCTATGCCTTCGAACGTGATGTCGTCCTGGGTGAAACCCATGGGTTCGCCAAGGCCGGTTCGGATCTGCTCCTTGATGATATCCACCCCGTCCTGGCCCTTGATGCGGGCGATGGCGGCCGACACCCCGTTTTCCACCTGGATGCGGGTGTTCACTTCCATCAGGAAAGGCTGGCCCGCCGGCGTGACGATCCATTCCCAGGTGCCCACGTTGTCGTAGCCTACCTCCTTGGCGATGGCCAGGGAGTGGCTGGTGATGTCGGTGATGACCTGAGCGGCGTCGAAACCGTACTTGATCTGGTCAGGTGCGAAGCCCGGGGCGATCTCCACCCGCTTTTGACGCCCGGTGGACTGGATGGTGCAGTTGCGGGTGCCGAAATGGGCGATAACGCCGTGACGGTCGGCCACGATCTGCACTTCCAGGTGGTTGAAGTCCAGGATGCGCTGCTCGATGAGCACGCCTTCATCATGGAACTGGCGTTTGGCGTAGTTGCGGATGCGCCGGTACACCGTTTTGAAGTGGTCGATGTTCTGGACTTCCTCTATGCCCATGCCGCCGCCGCCAGCGGATGCCTTCACCAGGACGCGGGCATGGTCGATGCCTTGCTCCGCCTGGAAGCGGAACAACGAATCAGCGATCTCTTCGGCTTCGAGTTCGTCGTAGACCGGGCGGTCAGAACCGGGCACCGTGGGCACCCCGATGCTGCGGGCCAGGCGCTTGGTGTTGATCTTGTCCCCCAGGGTGCGGATCACCCGCCAACTGGGTCCTATCCAGACCATGGGCCTGGTGCGCTCGCACACGCGCCTGGCGAAGCGGTAGTCCTCGGCGAAATAACCGTAGCCGGGATGCACCGCCGTGGCCCCGGCATTGTCGGCCACGGCCATGAGTTCGTTGGCGTCGTGGTAGGAACTAATGCGAAAGGTCTGGCCGCCAAGCTCACGCGCCAGGGAAAGATGCCCAGAGGCTTCGTCCTCCTTGGTGAAGACGCAAACAAAATCCAGGCCCAGCTTACGGCAGGCCTGGATGATGCGCATGGCTATCTCGCCCCGGTTGGCCACCAATACTTTATGTCTTGTGCTCGTCGTCAATGTGGCTCCCGCAGGTTTTGCTCTTGGATATGAGGTATTTTTGGACCTCGAGCACCAGCTTGTCCAGGCGCTCTTCCTGGCGCTGCGACAGATCCGTGAACTTAAGACCCGCCACCGAAGCATGGTGTCTGGCCACTTGGGCCCCAAGCCCCACGATGATGGGTTGGTCCTTGAGTTGAATATCTACCACCAGGGCGTCTCCAGGTTTCAGTGCGCCCCCCGGATCTTCCAGCGATAACCCGAGCGCGCTGATGTCGTGGACGTGAAACCGCGCCTGGTTGGCGACATCCCTTGCCATGAGCCCCGGCACCCGGGCGCGGTACGCCTGGCGCTGCACTTCGGAAGCCGGCTCATACGTAAACAGTGGTTTTTCTTTCATCCCTCAACCTGTACTTCCAAGACGAAATCCAGCCTTCGGTTACGAGCCCGGTTTTCGTCACTCGTGTTGGGGAGAAGCGGTTCTAAATCAGCTAACCCGGTGGATGTCAACCGGTTCGAAGGCACTCCCTGGGACATGAGGAAACGCAAGGCTGCAACCGCCTGCAAGGAGGAGACTTCCCAGTTGTTTTTGAACCGGGACTGGGGGGGAGGAGGAGTGTCGTCAGTGAAGCCCTTGATGTGAACGCGCTGGTCCGGGTGTTTGGCCATGAAGTCCTTGATTGTGGTGATGCGCTGCTTCCCCAGGTCGGTAAGTTGCGTCACATCCGACTCTGAGAACATTCCCGCGGTGGGCACCGAGATGGTCAGGCGCGGACCATCGAGCTTGGTGCGCATGTTGGTTTCGCCGCGTCCCCTGAAAAAGGCGGTGAGGTCTTCATAGACCTGACGCTCACGCAGGATGAGTTGCTCGCGCATGTTCATCTGCTCGACAACCTTTTCCTTGAGCGACTGTGCGGCGGGGGTTTTGGGCGTGGACTTGGATTCAGAGCGCAGACGCTCGCGCACGCTTTCCAGTGTCTCGGTGACTCCGGCCGGGTCGGTGGTGGAGAGCGAAAACATGAAAATGAAAAAGCTCATGAGCAGCATGGACATGTCTGCCAGGCTGATCAGCCAGACAATGGGCGGTCCGGCGTGCGGATCGTCCAGTTCTTCGCCGACCGGATCCGGGTTAGCGGACAACCGTGCGCTCCTTGGGTGGCACGAAGGACATCAGTTTGTCCCTCACCAGCAAGGGGTTGTTGTTCTGCAGGATGCAGCGGGCGCCTTCGAAAATAATCTCCAGGTTGAGCACTTCCTGCTGGGTGCGCGCCCGCAGCTTGCCCGCCACGGGCAGAAAGAAGAGGTTGGCTGAAAGCGCCCCGTAGAAGGTGGCCAGAAGGGCAATGGCCATGGCCCCGCCCAGGCTCTTGGGATTGTTCAAACGCGCGAGCATCTGCACCAGGCCGATAAGGGTGCCGATCAGCCCGAAGGCCGGAGCAAAGGTGCCCAGGGATCTGAACACCGTCTCGCCGATCTGGTGGCGACGCTTGAGAGAATGGATTTCGATGCGCAGGGTGTCCTGAATCAGCTGAGGGCCCGCGTTGTCCGCGATGAGCTTGCAGGCTTTCTTGAGCACCACGTTGTCCGTGCGGATGTTCTCAAGCGCCAGCAGGCCCTCTCTGCGGGAAATCTCCGCGATGCGCACCATGACGTTGACCACTTCTTGCGAAGCGACCGTGCGCGAAGCGAAAATCTTGAAGCCCGCATGGAAGGCCTGTATCACCTCTTCCATCGGATGGCTGACGCAGATGGCGGCCAATGTGCCGCCGAAGACGATCATGGCTCCCGGGGCGTCGAGGTACTGCCAAAGCGAGCCATCTATGAGAATGGCCGCGATCACCATGCCGATGCCCGTGGTCAACCCGAGCAGGGTTGCGATATCCATCAATCACCTCTCCAGTCGATCAATACATTCCGAAAGGCGAAGGACATGCAAGACATCAAATCGGTTACGCAGGCCGCAGAGCAAGTCAAAGAAAAGTTGCCCAAGGGATTTCGCCCCAAGGCCGCCGTCATCCTCGGCACCGGTCTTGGGCAGGCGGCCTGTACCATGGAAAACACTTCCATCCTGCCCTACACGGAAATCGCCGGATTTCCGCGCTCCACCGTGCCGGGGCACGCCGGGCGCCTGGTCGCCGGAAGCCTCTCCGGCGTGGAGGTTCTCGTCTGGCAGGGCAGGCTCCACTTGTATGAAGGCTACACCCCGGCCGAAGTCTGCATGGGGGTGCGGGTTTCCTCCCTGCTCGGGGTCAAGACGCTCATCGTCACCAACGCGGCCGGAGCCCTTAACCCCCTCCACAAACCTGGTGAATTACTGGTCATTACTGACCATGTCAATCTGACCGGGGAGAGTCCGCTGGTTGGCCCCAACGTGGACCACTGGGGTCCGCGTTTTCCGGACATGAGCCGGGTCTATTCTCAAAGACTTCTGGAACTTGCCGAGGAAAAGGCCATGCGCCTCGGGATGAGGCTGGTACAAGGCGTGTACGCCGGGGTGCGCGGCCCTCAGTTGGAAACCCCGGCCGAGACCAGGATGCTGCGCGCGATGGGGGCCGACGCCGTGGGCATGTCCACGGTGATGGAGGTTTTGGCGGCCAAGCACATGGGCATGGAGATACTGGGGATTTCCTGTCTGGTGAACAAAAACCTGCCCGACTGCATGGCCGAGGTGACCATTGAGGAGGTTCTGGCCGTGGCTGAAAAAGCCGGAGGAAAGCTGTGCGCTCTGGTGGAGACGATAATCGGGGCTCTGTAAACAGCCTGGTGCCCCACGTTATCCAGGATTTGCCTGCCCCGACGCGGCAGCTACAAGGGATTCCAAAGGGCCACTGACAATTCCGCAGGACAGCGGAATTAGGCGCTGCTTGCAGCGCCCGCAGGGCGAGGGCCAGGACGGCCCGAGTCAACCTTTGGCCGCCGGAGGCATATTCCTCCCCCATCAAGTCTCCCTGACCCCAATTATCCCCCTCTTCCCAAGTTCACGCAAAAACGCGGCCACGGACAACTCCGCCTCTCGGGCCGGCAAGCCGTAGCGTTCGGCCAGAATCCTGGCCATTTCCCGCACTTGGCGGTCGCCGTCGATCAGATTCCAGCAGAACGTCCCAAGCTCGTCCAGCTCCAGCTTCCTTTCAAGCGGCCTGCCGTCCCAGACTCCCAACCGCTTGGCCATGCCCGCGAACCAGGGTTTGTAGGCCGATAGATATGTGAGCCGCACGAGCCCGCCTTCCAGGACTTCCTCCTTGACAAGCTTGCTGCGAGCCGGACTCATGGCCAGGCTTTCCTTGCGACTGCGACCCCCTTCGGCAGTGGGAGCTTTCGATGTGGAAACCCTCTTACGACGCTTGAACAACATACCTGCGGCAGACCTCTTCGAAATTTTCGGGAGACAGTCCCCCCTTGTGACGGGCCACAGCAGCCAGAATTTTCGACCCGTCAGGACGCCAGGCCATGGCCCTGGCGAACCTGGCGCCTGCAAAGATCCGTGCGGTCAGGCTTCGAACCACGCCTGCGAGCCCTTCCGGGTTTCTATCCGCATAGCGCACCGAGGGATTGCCCTCGAAGTACCCGGGCTCGAACCGCCTCGCCTTCACCAATGTTTGGGAAAAGACACCGCCGGCCCAGCTGTCGAACGATTTTCCGCGAAGGATTACCTCGGAGGGGGCAAATCGATAATAATCCAAGCTTTCTCCTCGAAAGGCATACTGGAAATGGAAATGCCCCAGTTGGACACTGAAGGCAGCCAGCCTGAACCCTTCCGGAGCTTCGCCGCAGACGTCGAAGAGACGAAACGCTCCAGGGCTGGTGGCGCCAAGCGATGCGACCGAAGCGGTCCAGGGCGAAGCTTTTTCGTCCGGGAGAGCATGGGGCGCCGCCAGTACTGCAAGACTCTCACCTGGAAGGACGAAAAGCACCGCGTCGGCTCCGCGCCCGGTGGCGTCCGCACAGGCAATAGCCGAACACTGTGCGGGCAGCGCTGAGAGCATGGCCGCCACAGCCCCCTGGGGCTTTCCGGATGGTTTGAGTATCTTTTGCCTGGCCAAACGTTTGAGGACCTTTTCTGGCCCAAGAGCCTTCTTCAAACGCTGCCAACGCAAGGTGAGCTTCGGCCCGGCCGGGTTTTCGAGCATCATGTAGCCCAAACCCAGACGCGCGGGTTCCCAGTCCGCAGGCACGCTAAGCCCCAGGCCGTCCCAGGCCACCTCCCTTGCAGGGCTCCCCCCCTCGGCAACACCGGGTATTGGCGCTCCAGAAGGTTGAACGGGCCTTGGCTCCCGCGTCATGAGATCACAAGATTGGTCACGTCCGGCGGGCACAGAAGCCTGACCGGCAAACCGGAATATCCGAGTCCAGCGGTGACAGCGATGCGCCGGCCGTCGATTGCATTGAGTCCGGCAACGATCCGCCTGTCTGCCTGGTTGATGAGAGTCCCGGTCAGGGGCAGGCGCATCTGCCCGCCGTGGGTGTGGCCCGACAACGAGAGCCAGGGAGCGGATTGCGCCGGCATGTCCAGAACGGTCTGGGGGTTGTGGACCAGCATGATGGTGGAGGCAAGGTCATGCTCCAGAGCGCACTGCCAGTTGTCGGCGGTCTCCATGACGTCGCGAAGGCCAAGAAGGGTGAAACGCCCCCATGGTCCCTGAAGCGCCTCCGCCTCTCCGCGCAGGGGGGTGACGCCGTTACCCCTGTGGAAAGCTGCCACGGCGTCCGCATCGATGTAGCAATCGTGATTGCCGATGACGGCATACACAGGGGCCAGACCGGCGAGCTGGCGGAAAAATGATTCGGTTTCGTCCAGAGCGGAGAGCTCGTATTCAACGAGATCGCCACCGAAAAGGACAACGTCGGGCTTAAATGCCACAATATGATTCATGGCTGCTTGCAGATGGCTTGTGGGAAGGAAAAAACCGGCGTGCAGATCGGACACCAGGCTCACCCGCAGTTCGCGCCCGCGCGAAGCATCAGGGTGTCTTTTCACTGTTATCCGGCGATCTGCCACTTCCCGCCCTTCTCCGGTGGCAGCGTCCACTCCGGCCATGGACACCAGGGACCCGGCCGCGGCCATCATGCCGCCCGCCATGAATCGCCTTCTCGATGAGACATGGTGGTGAGGCCTGGCAACGTATCCGAACAGCAGGGCTGCTCCCAGTGCGGCATTGAGCGCCCCGAAGCAGGCCAGGGTGCATACGAAATACAGCACGCGATATGAGTCGTAGGAGGCGACCAGCGGGTAAACAATTACTCCAGCCAGGCATAACAGACCGAAAATCCAGTAATAGCCATGGCGGAGTCTTGTGGATATCCTGGTGTGGCAGCGTTTGAGCAGCCAGAAACCACCAAGAACCGCAGCCGCGGCGAGGGGGAAAAAGAGTACCATGAGGGGGTGCACCCCCTTAAATCCCAAAAGAGTCATGCAAAAACCTCAAAGTTCCGGTCACGCCAGCATTGACAGACTTGCCCGTCCCTGTCCATTGAGGATAGGGTGAACGGAAGGTGAGACGCGATCTAACATCAGCCTGGTAGCATAATGAAAACACTGGACTTCAAGCGCCTTCGTTTCGTCATTATCCTGTTCACCCTGGGGTTCTCGCTCTTGCCTCTTCTGGTTTTGGGCCTGGGGGTGAAGCAACGCTTCTCCAGCGCCTACCAGGACGCCCTCCAGGGCAGCCTCCGCACCCTCGTTGAAAGCAAACGCAACGCCATCGACCTTTTCCTGACGGAACGCATGGCCCAGCTTTCCACCCTGGCCAGCGCCCTCACCTATGAAGAAGCCGCGGACCGGGAGAACCTGGAGCGCCTGTTCACCCAGATGCAGACCACTTCACGGTACTACATCGACCTGGGTGTCATTGGACTGGACGGCAACCATCTGGCTTACGCCGGACCGTACAATCTGGGCGGCATAAACTATAAGAATGAAGAATGGTTTGCCAAGGTCGTGGCCAAAGGAGTGTACATCTCCGACGTTTTCATGGGGTTTCGGCAATACCCCCACATCATCATCGCAGTGTTGCGCCGCGAAGGTGGCAAATCCTGGATTCTGCGGGCCACCATCGACTCCGACGCCTTCGAATCGTTTGTCAAAAGAGTCCAGATGGGACGCAAAGGCGACGCATTCCTCATAAACGACAAGCATATGCTCCAGACCAAGCCCCGTTTCGGCGGCAACGTGATGGAGGACATGGAACTGCCTTTCAGGGTGGACACCCGGTTTTCAGGAGCACGCGTGCAGGATCTGGTGGTGAACCACCGCCGCTACCTCTACGGCTGGACCTGGATCGAGAACAAGGACTGGCTTCTGGTCATCCGGGAGGACCCGGAGGAGGAACTGCGCCCTCTGTTCGAGGCTGAACACCTTATCTGGATCGTACTGGCCGGAGGCGTGGCCCTTATCATCGCCGGAACGGTTCTGGTCACCAACTCAATGGTCCGCAGGCTGGAAAACGCCGAACGCGAAAAGGCGAACCTGGACGCCAACCTCACCCAGTCCGGCAAGATGGCCGCTTTGGGCAAGATGGCCGCGGGCGTTGCCCATGAGATAAACAACCCGCTGGCAATCATCCGCGAGCAGGCGGGCTGGATCAAAGACCTCATGGAGGAACCCGAGGTCAAGGCCATCCCGCAATTCAAGGAGATTTCGGACTCGGTTCACCGCATCGAGCACCACGTGGAGCGGGCAAAAAACGTCACCCACCGCATGCTGGGCTTCGCCCGGCGCATGGAACCTGTCATGCAGGCCGTGGACGTGAGCAAGCTGCTCGCCGAAACCGTTCAATTCCTAAAGACCGAGGCACTGCTCAGAAATATCGACATCCGCCATAATCTTGCCGATAATCTGCCCACCACCAATTCCGACCCCACCCAGCTGCAACAGGTGTTTTTGAACCTCATCGACAACGCCATCGACGCCATCGGCAAGAACGGACAACTCTCACTCACCACCAGCTACGACAGTTCCCGCCATGAAATATCCGCTGTCTTCACGGATACTGGATGCGGTATCCCTCCTGAGACACTGAACAATATATTCGACCCATTCTTCACCACCAAAAAGCCTGGTGAAGGCACCGGACTCGGCCTGTCCATCGCCTTCGGCATTATTGAAAAGCTCGGAGGCCGCATCAACGTGACCAGCACCGTGGGCGAAGGAACGACATTCACAGTAATCATTCCAGCATCAGTCTGAACCGGGGGGGACAGAATGGTACAGGCGAGGGTTCTAGTCGTTGACGATGAGAGGGACTTCAACGAAACCATCGTGAAGCGCCTGACGCGCCGGGGTTTTTACGCGGAAACCGCGCTTTCAGGACCTGCCGCGCTTGAAATCCTGTCCCGGCAGGCGTTCGACGTGGCCCTTTTGGACATCATGATGCCCGGCATGGACGGCATCGAGGTTCTCAGGGAGGTGAAGAGGCGTTATCCGGGTGTGGAGGTAATCCTGCTCACAGGGCACGCATCCGTGGAATCGGGCGTCCAGGGCATGTCCATGGGAGCCAACGCCTACCTCATCAAACCAGTTGACTTTGAAGAGCTTCTCGGGGCCATAGCACAAGCGTACGAACGCAAAATCATCGTTGCCGGGAATGATTAATCCGCACACGCTTACCATCGCTACCGGAATCTTGGCTGTGGGGGCCGCCCTTGCTCCCACGCCGTGGTCCCTGGCATTGGCATTGCTGGCGGCCTGGTCCGCTTGGCTATCGTTTAAGGAGCTCAAGGCATGCCTGAGCCGTTCCGAATCGCAGAAATGCGCCCTAGACGAACAATTGTTCCAATCACAAAAACTGGCCGCCATCGGAGAGATCGCTTCGGGTATCGCCCATGAGATAAACAACCCGCTGGCCGTCATCACCCAGGAGTCTGAATGGATGGCGCATCTGCTCTCCCTTGAGGCGCCGCCCTTAGACGATGTGCGCCAGAGTCTGTCGTCCGTACAGTCGCAGGTGAACCGCTGCGCGGACATCACCCATAACCTGCTCAACTTGGCCCGCACCTGGAAACCTGTCCGGCAGCCCACGGACTTGAACCGTTGCGTCGAGGACATGGCCCGCCTTGTAGAACGCGAAGCCAAGCCAAACAACATTGCCCTGATCCGAGACTTCGAGGCGTCCCTTCCCAAGGTCCCGCTCGACCCTCCCCTGTTCAGGCAGGCAGTGCTCAATCTGCTGGTGAACGCCGTACAGGCCGTGGGCAAGGACGGAAACGTCACCGTCCGTACAGGACGCGCCCCGGACGGCGATGTATTCGTGCGGGTGATGGACGATGGCCCCGGCATTCCAGCCGCAAACTTAAGCCGCGTCTTCGACCCATTCTTCACCACCAAGGCCCCGGGAAAAGGCACTGGCCTCGGGCTTTCCATAACCCAGCGAATCGTGGACCGCCTGGGCGGGTTCATCAGTGCGGCGAACCAGCCGGGCAAAGGCGCGGCTTTCACCATCTCTCTGCCCGTGGCCACCAAGCAAACGGAGACCAAACAATGACCACCCCGATACGGCTTCTCTGCGTGGACGACGAAGAACGTTTCGTAACCACCCTGGCAAGGCTCTTGACCTTGAGGAACATGCAGGTCGTAACGGCCCAGAGCGGAGAAGAAGCCCTGGAGCTCTTCGAGCCGGGCAAGTTCGACGTCGCCCTGCTGGACGTCAAGATGCCGGGAATTTCCGGGGTGGACCTTCTGGCCGAACTCAAGAAGCTCGATCCGGAACTGGAGGTGATCATCCTCACTGGCCACGCCTCGGTGGATATCGCTGCGGAAATAATGGGCAGAGGGGGGTCGGACTACCTGCTCAAACCCTGCCCAACTGGAGAAGTGGAAGCCAAGATCCTTTCGGCCATGGAACGCAGGGCCGCACGGTCAGTGCGGTAGAAAGCCCAGGCGCGTCGAGATTAGGCCGGGCGCCGGCCGAAGAGGCCGGCTGCCTGCCTATTCTTCCCGTTTCTGGCCGAACACCCTCTCCCCGCGCAAAAAGCTTTCAGCCATGGCCTGTACCGCGTGTTCGCTGGTCATGAGCATGTCCGTCTGCCGCGTGAACTGCAGCAGCCTCCCCAACTGCACCAGATGGCTTTCAATAAGATCCGCCGGGTATTTCTGGAATCTTCCCTCAACCCTGTCCGCATTCACGTTCACGGCAAACCCCAGCTTTTCCAGAATAAGGGCGATGGCCCTGGCTCTGCGTTCCCGGCGGTCCTCACCGGCCGCCCCCCCTTTGAAGGCAAAGGTTATGTAGTTCTTGCTCACGGAGTTTCCACAGTAGCTGTCGAGAACTCCGTAATGGTAGCCGACCCGCGAGCTGAAGTTCAGGTATTTATCCGACACGATGGCATAACTCTTGTCCCCGAAACGTTCAGCGGACATGCTCGCCCCGTCCACCATCTGCCGCCCCATGACGGACAGAAACCCCCGAAGCTGGACCGGCCTTGGCCCCTTGGCCACGAATTCTTCATCAGCCAGGCCCTGCAGCACCGCCTTGAAGGGCCTGGAAACAACCTCTGAAAGCTGTGCACTCTCTTTTTCAGCCACACCCTCCGCCAATCCGCCGCCCAGATCGATGACATGAAGATCGAGACCAACACCGGCTTCCAGGCGAACCGCCATTCCGCCCATCCCGGAGGCCTGGTCGCCCAGCGTGAACATTTCGGCGTAGGATTTCTCGTGCAGGTAACGGGTGATGTCGTGCAAAGTCCGGCAATGCGAGGGGCTGAACTCTTGAGCCTTGGGGTCGATGAGGTTCAGCGGTGCGAGAAGGGCGAAGACCTTCTCCAGCATTGCGTAGACTTGCGTACCGATCATGGGGGTCGGGGCCTGGGGCTTAGAATCAAGCAACTCCGCGACCCTTCCCGAATAGATACGGCGGTTATCGGCGTCCACAGTGACGATGGTGCCGGATCGCAATACTTTGGTGGCGTTTTCAATGCCCAGAATGGTGGGGACATTGAACTCCCTGGAGAGCGACGCCATATGGCCGGTTACGCTCCCATGATCCGTGACGATGGCGCTCGCCTTTGTCATGACCACCATGAATTTTGGAGATGAGTGAGGAGCGACCAGGACGGCGCCGTCGGGGAATCCCGCCAAGTCGTCATCCTTGCTGTAATGGAACACTTCGCCGCTTCCACTGCCTGGGCAGGCGGCGTCTCCCCCCTCAAGCACCACCTTTTGCCCCGCAACTGCAGGCTCAGGCCCGCGGTGGTGGGATGCTTCCAGGAGAGGTCCTCCCAACGGACGCGATTGCAGCAGGACGAACTGATCCTTGTCGTCCAAGGCCCATTCCACATCCTGGGGTTTGCCGTAGTGGTTTTCGAGACGAGCGCCCCACTCGGCCAGGGTGCGTATTTGGTCCTCGGTCAAGCACGCCTGCTTGGCCAAAGCATTCTCCACTGTCGCCTGGGCGACTCCCCCCCCAGGCTGGCAAGAAAGAAGCACGGGCTGCTCGGCGATATCCATCGAGACTATGTCCAGCGATTGTTTGCGCACAACATACCGGTTCGGAGTGACCACGCCGTCCACAGCGTATGGTCCCAACCCCCACACGGCATTGATCAGTATGTTCTGATCCTCGGGATTGAAGGGATGGCGGGTGTACATGACTCCGCTCGCCTTTGAAGGCACCATGGCCAGACAGGCCACGCTCATGGCGGTGGCTTCATCGGGAACACCTTTGAGGAGCCGGTAAGCCATGGCTCTCGGGGTAAAGAGGCTGGCCACAACATAGCGGTAGCTTTCCGCCAGTTTGGCCCGAGTGACTCCGAGAACCGAGAGATACTGTCCCGCGAAGGTCAACTCGCTGTCTTCTCCAACAGCGCTGGAGCGCATGGCCACGGAAATGGTTTCGGGCGTCCCCCCCAGACGCTCGGCCAAACGTTCATGATGGCCGAGCAACTGTTGCTCGAAGCCATCCGCAAAGGGCGCGAGCAGAAGAAGCCGCTGAATGTCTTCGCTGGCTTCCTGAATGGAACCGGTATCGGCGGGATCGAGCGACATGGTTCTTTTGGCGATTTCAGCGGCCAAATCCGATTGGGAGAGAAATGCGTGAAACGCCGAGGTGGTAATCGCGAAACCTTCGGGCACCGGGAGTCCTGCGCGATTGCGCAATTCACCCAAATTGGCGCATTTGCCGCCAACCAACTCGGCATCTGATGCCACTATCTCACTAAAATCCTTGAACCAAGGACCAAGGGGCCGGGGTTCGCTGGCAAGGGATTTCTTGAGTTCCTCGCGCACGGTTTCTATGCGATCGCGCAAAACGCGCTGTTCTCTCCCGGAAAGGTTTTCAAAACCGCGCACCATGCGCAGACAGTGAAAAACAGCCTGGCTGGCAGCGGAATGAAGAAATGCCATGCCGAAAATTTCCCGGCCGGAACGTTTTTCTTCAATAGCGGTAATTATCCGGAGAAGCTCCGCGTTTGACTCCAAAAGCTCCTGGAAATTAGTGTACTTAAACCTAAATGTCGCTTGATCGTGAACTGGCTGTTCAGCTGGCAGTCCCAAAACCGGCCGCAAGAATCTTTTCAGATTTTTTAGGATCGGGCTTTGTATTCCGGCCATTCCCCCTCCCGTATTGCGCAATTATCTGCGCAAAGCCATAAAAGAGACTCTCATTTCACGCCAGACTGGTCTCCGGCCAGAATATACCGCGTAGCTGGTCCACGTCCTTTTACCTGCAGCAATCCCTGTTCCACAAGATCGCGCAGATCATATTGTGCGGTTCTAGGCGGAACATTTTGGCCAACGATCGCCTGGTATTGGGACCGGGACATGGTGCCGTTTTCCCGAAGATAGACCAGACCTTTGCGCTGGCGGTCGTTCAGCCCGTCATCTTGCCCCAGGGCGCTTTTGTCGGGAGCGCTGCTGGCTGCCGAGGGCAGCTCCTTGGGACGTTCCGAGGAGGATACTTTCCATTCCAAAGAGGGCGTTTGCGCGTCAAAACGCAGGTCTTCCACAAAAATCATGTTGGAATCCGTCATGGCGACCGCCCGCATGAGGCAGTGCTTGAGCTCGCGCACATTTCCAGGCCAGTCGTGCGTGGCTATGCGCTCCCAAGCTCCTCGCGAAAGGGTGAGCACGGGTTTGTTCATCACCTTGGCCGATTCCTTCAAAAAGGCGTCCGCCAGCAAAGGGATGTCTTCCATGCGATCGCGCAATGGAGGTGTATGCAGGGTTAATACCCGCAACCGATAGTACAGATCTTCCCTGAACGTGCCATTTTCCACGCAATCCAGAAGTTCCACGTTGGTGGCCGCGATGATGCGGGCGTCAAAGGGCACTTCCGTATCGCTGCCCAGCGGGATGATGGTTCGAGCTGCCAAGGCCCTGAGCAAAGCCTGCTGTACTTTGGCCGATGCATTACCGATTTCATCCAGCAATATCGTGCCACCGTGGGCTGCCAGAAAAGCTCCTTTCCGGTCCCCCTTCGCCTCGGAGAAGGCTCCCTTCACATGGCCGAACAAGGCGTCCAGAAGCAGGTTTTCGTCCAGAGCCCCGCAGTTGATGGAAATGAACGGGCCGCCCGATCTGCTGGAAAGTTTGTGGATGGCCTGGGCGGTAACTTCCTTGCCGGTACCGGTTTCCCCGATGATGAGCACGTCCGGGTCGACGGAGGCGGCTTTTCGGATGAGCCATTTCAAATCGCGCATGGCCGGGCTTGCTCCGATGATTCCCTCCATGGGCTCTATATCGACAGATGAGGAAAGCTTCTCCTCCAGGTCAAGGGGCTGGCGGCGCAACTGGTCCTGAAGATGCGCGTCCTTGAGGCGCAATTCCTCCCGCTGGTACAGAATCGCTTCCACAAGATGGTTGATGGACTCCTTCAGGATTGTGGTCTCCTTGTCGCGAACGGGCAGGTCTATGGGCTTGAGTCCCCCCTCACCGGGCATGCTTCTCACGCTCGCGGCCAGGTTGAACAAGGGCCGCGTGATGCTGCGCCCGACAAAAAAAACGATCGCCCCGGTGAGCGTTACCGCAATGATGAATATCACCAGCAACACGTCGTATATCCGGTAATCCGCAGCCAGCAACAGGCGGGATTTGTCCATGAAGGCCACTCCGCCAAAGACTTCCGGAGGCCTGTCCGGGTCGGTCCGGAAAAGCACCGGCGCGAAACCGAGGGAATAACTGCCAGGGCCACCCATGGTGATATCCAGTTCCGGGCTCACGCTTTCAATGCCGGTACGCCCGGCCTGAATGTCCACAACCATGCGCCAATAGGCTTCGTTGGCGGCAGATGGGCGGAAGGCCCCGGGATAACCCGGCATGCCGTGGTCCCCCGTGAGGCCGGACCGGGCCAAATCCGTGGAGAGTGGAAGCTCGCGCTCCTCCATATTCCCTGATTGAAAAAGGATCCATCCGTTGTGGTCGAAGAAGAAACTGTAGCGTTTTTCCGAGGTGCGCGGAAATGCGGCCAAAGGAGATTGGGGTGAATTGTAGAGAGAGAGGACATCCCGCGAAGCCCGGGCATCCATCGAAAGTATCCAATATCCGGCAATTTTTCCCTGCGCGTCCGCGACCGGGGTAACCAGCCGGTACACTGTGAAGGTTATGCCGGCGCCTGCCCCCTGTAGAAGTCCTGGAGGGAAAATGACTTCCGTAATATCCAGCAAATCCACGATACCGGGTCTTTGATCAACCATCTTGGCAGGCGCCAGTATGGCTGAGTTGATAATCCTGTGTGCCTGCTCCCTGGCCACGGCGCAGAGATCCCGGCCGGTATGCACGAAGAGTTCCTGGGTTTCACCTCCCACTGAAAGATAAGCGACTTCCCGGTAGACGCCGGGCTTGATGTGGGACTGAACGCCCATGAACTGACGGATGGCTTCCGCGCTTCTCCCCCCACGGGCCAACAGGAGGATATCCTGCCGGGCCTGCTCGAAAAGATCGGCTACGGCATCGGCCTGCCCCATGGTCAGGACTTTGGTGGTCCTCTCCAAAGCCATGCCCAAATACCGGCCGGAAACCACCTTCGTGGCGTAACCAGTGCCAAGGAGCACTAACGTGATCAAAGGGAGGATGACGGCCAGAAGCTTTGTGCGCAGACTCCAGCCGGACATGTCGCTCAGGCGGTCCACCATGCTGCCCCGAATGGGACGTTGCGGCGTGAGAAACCCCATGACCCTCTCCTTGCTTGCGCGACAAATGCGCAAGACGCGCAACAATCACGCGCCATACACAGCAACACCCTGGCGCATTCTTGCGCGACCCTAGAATTCATCAATGAATCCGTCAAGTTCTATTTCGTGGCACATTGGTTGCTATCGAAGGCCGCAAGCGTGTTCATAAACCACACAATTAGTGGAGGAGGACGTATGAAAATTCTGGCGGCACTGGACCTCTCGGCATCGTCCAAGACAGTCCTGGAAAAGGCGGTGGCAACAGCCAAGCAACAGGGAGCTGAACTTATCCTGCTCACTGTGGCCGAGGACTTCAAGGACATCGGCGATTTCATGGACTCGGCCAGCGTTACCGACAAGTTCTTATCCGCAGCCAAGAAAGCCGCGGAAGAAGCCAAGGCCGCGGCCAAGGGCATGGGCATCGATGCCAAGACCGAGGTGGAACAGGGAATTTCTCCAGCTGACATCATCGTCCGCTACGCTACCGACAAGGGCATCGACCTCATCATCATGGGCAGCAGGGGCAAGAAAGGAATCGACAGATTTTTGGTTGGCAGTGTGACGTCCAAGGTCGTGAGCCACGCGCCGTGCTCCGTCCTGGTCATCAGGTAACAGAACACCATATTAAGGAGAAGACCATGAAAAGAATCAAACAGCTGTTCTGGGCCCTGATACTGGCCCTGACCGTGCCGGGCCTGGCCCTGGCGGCAGGCGGAGGCGGAGCCCCCATCGTCATCGTGGCCGACACCCGCAAGCTCGACGGAATCATGGCTTGGTGGGCCAATCTCTACAATGAAAGCCACCTGTACTTCACCGTTCTTACAGTCATCCTTATCCCCACCATCGGCATCCTCTTCGGCGTGCTGGCGGACATCGTGATGAACTGGATTGGCCTGGACCTCAAGTCCCGCGATTTGGCGGAACACTAAGCCGCTAAAGGAGATACGACATGGAATGGCTCTATATCCTGATGCCCATCGCGGGCGTGAAAATCTTCTGGCCCGGCCTGGTGATCCTGGGCGTGGGCGTCGGCATCATCGGCGGATTCTTCGGCATGGGCGGCGCCTGGATGGTCACCCCGGGCCTTAACATCCTGGGCTTCCCCATGGCCTTCGCCATCGGCACGGACATCGCCCACATGGCGGGCAAGTCCCTCATCTCCACCCTGCGCCACGGTAAATTCGGCAACGTGGACTACAAGCTCGGCGTCATCATGATCGTGGGCACAGTGGGCGGCTTCGAAGTGGGCGCCCAGATGATCATGTGGCTTGAACGCCTGGGCAGTGTCGAAAAAGTCGTGCGCTACATCTATCTGGGCCTCTTGTTCGCCATCGCCTGGATGGTGTTCCATGACGTCAACAAGCGCCGCCAGAAAGAAAAGGCCGCCAAGGCCGCCGGCCAGGAAGTGGACGCTCTGGCCACCGGCATTGAATGGCACAAGACCCTGCACAAGATTAAGATTCCTCCCATGGTGAACCTGGAAGTCGCGGGCATCTACTGCTCCGCTTGGCTCCCGATCATGGTGAGCTTCTTCACCGGCTGGCTGGCAGGCATTCTGGGCATCGGCGGCGGCCTTATCCGCATGCCCGCCCTTATCTACCTGATGGGCTGCCCGACCCACGTGGCCGTTGGCACCGACCTGTTCGAGGTTATGATCTCCGGTCTGTATGGCGCCGGCTCCTACACGTATAAAGGCCGCACCGAGCTGGTGGCAGCCATCATCATGCTCTGCGGCGCCTCCGTCGGGGCCCAGGTGGGCGCAGTGGCCACCAAGTACATCAAGGGCTACGGCATCCGCATCGCCTTCGGCCTCGCGGTCATCGGCTGCGCCGTCTCCATCGCCATGAAGCTCCTGGGAGCCGCCTACAAGGACCTGAACAAGGCCATGGACGTCGCCTCCACCACCCTGGTCCTCGGGCTCGTCACCGCCATGAGTTTATACATCGCCGTGAAGATGGTGCAGGGAGCCAAGAGGGAACTGGCCGCCAAGAAGGCCACGAAATAGGCGACAAGCCAAGGAGCAATGAACATGAAGCGTATATCCCTTCTCGTGGCCGCCTTGTCGCTGGCATTCCTCTTCGGATGCGGCGAGTACGGCAAGGTGGACCAAGGCCGTGTGGTGGCCTTCGACAAGCAGGCCGGAAAAGTGACGATCATCCGTGACAAGAAAGCCGAACCCATGAATCCCGACTATACGGGCCTGCCCGCGGTGACCTACTCCATCCCGACTGTCTACGAGGAAATGGGTCCGGAGCCCAAGGCCGGCCTGCGCATGAAGCTCGACACGCAGAAGAGCCAGATCGTGCTGTATGATCCGCAGGCACAGGCCTTCAAGACCATCGCCTTCAAGATCCACGACCTCCAGGAGAACGTGGACAGGAACCACCCCCTGGTGTTCGACAAGGATACCGGCAAGGCCAAGGTGTTCCCGCAGGTCGACAAGGCCAAGAAGACCGTGACCATCTATTCCGGCCGCCAGAAGATGCTGTGCACCTTCAGTGTGCCCGACGAATACATGGCCCTGCCTGATTCCGCCTGGGACGCCGGCGACGAAATCCGCGTGTACTACAAGGAAGACGGCAAATCCCTCAGGTTCATGAACATCACCAAAACCGACATCTTCAAGAAGTAGAATGCTTCCCGGGCCCACACCCCACCGGGCCCGGGTTGCCGCACCGTCCGAGGCCGGGGGGCCGGTTCAATCGGCCCCCCCAACTCCACCGGCCCTCCGGCCCCGGATTCCAACAGGAGATCAAGACATGAACACTCGGCAGAAGTTGACGGTAATCGCGGTAGACGTAGCCATACTGGCCGAGTTATGCGTGGGCATGCACTCCGCCTCCCTCGATCCCGACAACTTTACTGTGGCCTTTTGCAGAAGCTTCTTCACGCTCCTCGTGCCCACCCTGATCGCCGGGTTTACCCTGATCAGGCTTCTGCGCGACAAGAATAGCCCCACGCCGGAAGCAGCCTCGGGTTCATGAACATTTATCAAGCGCTGCAACTCCGAAAAGCACTCGGCTGGGTAACTGCAGCGCTGCTTTTCGCCGCCCTGGCGTGCCTGGCTGATGCATTGGCCATGGGCTTCAAGGGCGAGGGGCGCGAATTCCAGGCCATCCCCGGGACCACCATTCCGGTGACTTCCTATCTCCCACCCGGGGCCACCACCATCGAGGAGATGCGCATCCGGGGCGCGGACGAGGCGGTCAGCCTGGTACCCGAAAGCCTGTTCTCCGGTTTTTGGCTCGGGGGCAACATGTGGCGCGGCTCCTTCGTCGTGTCCAGCACTGCTAAGCCCGGGGCGAGAACCATAGTCATCGAAGGACCTCCTCTTGAAAAGCCTTCCAAAAATTCTGGTCCCATAACGTTCTTGGTCACCGTTCACGAAGACGAGCTTTCATTGCGCCTGGCCTCCCAATCTTTCATCACTCGCACGTTCGGCTACAATCCCTTCGCGGCGTGCGTTTTCTGCGTTCTTCTCGCCGTGCCCGGAGGGTTCGGAGGGTTTCTTCTGAGCAGACGTATCGACAGGATGTTGACTCTTGAAGGAAAGGCGCTAATCTACATGTTGAAAAAGACCGAGGAAGGTTCTGATATCGCCTTCTCTCTTGGATCAAAACAGGGCCTTTCTCCGGGAATGACCGTGCGCATTTACGACACGGCCGGCCAGGCGATCGGCGAAGCTCAAGTGACCGCGAGCATGTCCGAAGACGCCACCGCGCGCATTGTCTCGGGCTCCTGCAAAATTGGCGACATGGTCATTCTCTCTTCCGGCGATTCGCCCCTCCCCGGGGCTGACGCCGAATCATAAGCCCGGTTCGCTGAACCGGCGGGAGGTGCACCATGAAGATTTTAGCCTGTCTCGACCTCTCCTCTCAAATCCAGCTCGTTGTGGAAAAAGCCGTGGAACTGGCCAAATGGCAGAAGGCGGAGCTTATTCTGCTCACCGTGGCTGAAGACTTCATTGATTTCGGCGAGGGGATCACCCTGGCCTTGACCGAGCAGATTAAAAAGCAGGCTGAAAAGAGCCTGGAGTCTGCCGGACGCATGTCCAAATCCCTGGGCGTGGAGGCCAAAACGGTGATGGACTACGGTTCGTCGCCGGCGGACTCCATTCTGACCTTTGCGGAAAAGGAAGGTGTGGACCTCATCGTCATGGGCAGCCGCGCGAAGACCGGTCTGGACCGGTTCCTCATAGGAAGCGTGGCCAGCAAAGTGGTGGCCCATGCCAAGTGTTCCGTGCTGGTTATACGCTGATTTCGTATCCGCCAATTTCCAAATGAAAAGGCCCCGATGAGGATCCACTCACCGGGGCTCTCCCTTTGCGCCTTCAGAGCCAGACCACGTTCCCCGGCTATTCCAAAATGAAGAAAGAGCCTCCGGCTTTGGCCACTTTGCGATCCTTGGAATCCGAGACCACGGCCTCGGCGGAAATGATGCGACGCCCCTTGTTCACCACTTCGGCCACGGCCGTAAGCCCGCCCTCGAGCACCGGACGGTGGTAGCGCACGGTCATCTCTATGGTGGCTGTTTTTTGGCCCTCGGCAAGATTGGCCAGAATCACATGGGCCATGGCTTCATCGGCCAGGGCAGCCATAATCCCGCCAGCCACAGCCCCGGCTCCCTGAATGAATTCCGGCCTGAACGGGAGCGCCAGCACCACGCGCTGCGGGCCTACTTCCCTGAAATCAATACCGAGAAAGTTGAAGAGGGGGTTCACTGTCTGTCCGGGCTTGCGGACCGCGTCAAGATATCGCGAAGGCATTTGCGGTTAAACCTCAGGCTGTTCCTCTTGCCCCGGGGGTTCGAAGGGCAAAATGAGATAGAAATTATTGCCTAGGGCGGTGGGCTCGTAGCCGACCACCCCGCCATGAAGCAGCACCACTTCGCGGATGAAGTACAGCCCATGCCCCGTGCCGTACTCACCTTGGGAATTGTCCGCCCTGAAACCCTCGCTGAACAGGTTTTCGCTCTGCTTTGTTCCAATGGGCGGGCCCGAGCTGAAGACATTGAGTTTAATGCCGTCGAGCCCCGGGCCGAAGTGATCCTTCAAAATATCCCACCCGTATGACATGAATTTGCGCTTGCGCCCACCCTCTTCCACTTCCCTGGTGTACTTGACCACGTTGGAAAATAGATTGGCGTACACCTGCGAGATAAGCCCCAGATCGACAACGACCTCAGTCTCCCTGTCGGGAACGCCTCCCATGGAGGTGTCTATTTCGATCCCCCTGTCCGAGAATCGGGAACGGAAACGCTCCACCTGGGGGTCTATGATCTGGCTCTTGAAATTGCATTTGCGCTTTTCCAGAACGTAACGCCCTTCCTCGAAATGGCTTGTGCGCAAGAGGGTCTCCAGAAACAGGCTCGTGTTCTGGTAGTGGCTGAAGATCTCTTTGTATTGCTCCTGGATGGAATTGTAGACGTAATCGATATCGCGATCGAGGCGTTCGAACTCGTCAATGATCGTCTTGTCATCCCTGCAGCACTCGGCCATGAGGCGTCGAAATTTCACATGGAAGGGTTTTATCAGGCCTATTCTCGCCTCAAGGCGTTTGTAGAAGAGTTTGAAGTACATGTTTGGGACGATGACATTGTGCCCGATATCCTTCACAAGATTTCGTATGAACTGAACATGCTCCTTGTTCTTTAAACTCACGAATCTGTTGTGCAGCTGAAATCCTATCCGGTTCGCATAACGGCCCCAGAAAAGCTTATCGTGCTCGGTGAGGCTGTCCCCCGGGAAGAGCTCCAGCATGCCGATTATATCCCCGTGGGGCGTGAACGGCAGCTGGGAGATGAGTTCCTTGTTGCCCTTGATGGGGATGAGCAGATGGCCGTCCTTGACGGTAATCTCATCAGTAAAGTGGACTGCGGGGTCCGGACGGGGACAATGCGAAGCGCAGCAGCTTAGGATGTCGTGCTGGCCGTCTATCAGGTAGAGCGTGCACTCCAGGTTGAACAAGGATTTTGGGATCATGACGCATACGGCGTACACGTCCTCCATGTTGGGAAATTCCTGGGCAAGATCGAAAAAGATGTTCAGGGCGACACTTTGCAGCTGCGTAAAGTTGTACGACTTGTAGCTGCCCAGTTTGTCCTGAATGCGCTTGGTAACCAACTCCAGACGAGCCTGATGCACCTCGTGCTGGTTCGGCTCCGCAGCCGGGGGATGGGTACTGCCTGGTAAGTCCATGTCCGGCTCCTGGCCTGCACACTTTAGAGCGATAACAAATCAGTACACACAAGCCAAATCGAACACAAGAAGAAGTGTAAAAACTAACCCTTAAGCGTAATTACAGTGTCTCCGGGAGCGTATCCCTTGAGTTCGCCGAGCATGGCCACTATGCCCGCCCTCAGGATGCGGGACACGAACGGATTCACTCCCAACGGAGCGCCGTTCACCATGACGGAGATGTCTCCACCCATTGCCGTGCAGTCAGACACCCGTGCCTTTCCGCCCACGATTTCCATGGCCAATTCGCGACAATCCGAGCGACCGCAGCCGCCGCAATCGAGTCCGGGCAGCAGAAAAGCCCGTTCAATGATCATTTCAGCCAGTTTCCGGATGTCGTTCACGGCCGGGGTCTGGTCCACACCTTCGGGCCCGAATACGGCCAGGGCGAGGCCTGGCTCCCCGGCACCGAGCGTACGGGCTTCGGCAGCGTCTCGGGCGATGACGATTCGCGGCATGACGCCCAGGTCTTTTCCCCCCTCCACCACCAGCAGGTCATGGCCTAATAGCGGAAGCATTTCGGCGAAGCTTCGCTTCCGTTTCCAGAATATGGCCGACTCGGATTCCCCAATGGCCGCCACGGCCGGACTGACTTCCAAAAGCTTCGAGGTGTCGGTGCCTGGCTTATCCAAACCGGCCTGGTGCGTGAATTTGAGCGATCCGGCCTGCATTCCCATGGCCGCCAGCTCGCGAATAATCCCCGCACAGAGGGTTGTCTTGCCCGTATCCTTGAATCCGACGATGTTCACGGCTCTCATGCGGCACCTTCCTGGGAAAGCTTTTCAATGTCTTTGCGTGGGTCCAGACGGTACATATCGTCGCACAGCGAGTCCAGCCAATCACTGTCATGGCTGACCGCAACGGTGGTCAATCCCTCCTGGTCCCGCGCCGCCAGCACTGCCTGGCGCACCAATTCAGCGCTCTCGGGGTCCAAACTGGCCGTGGGTTCATCCAAAAGCAGCACTTTGGGTTTGAACGCCAGACGCGCAGCCAACGCCACGCGGCGGGCCTCGCCGCCGGAAAGTTCCCACCACCACCGCCGCAAATAGCGCTTTGGCTCAAGCCCCACCAATTCCAAGGCCCTGGAGGCGGCCCCATTGTCCACTCCGCCCCTGGCCCGCAGCCCGTAGAGCACGTTGGCCTCAACACGCCGGCCAAGGAGGGCAGGGTCCTGGGGCAGAAGTACCGCCTGCCTGCGCAGGCCGACATCGCCGCAGCGGCCGGGCTGGCCGCAAAACAGCACTTCTCCGCTGGCAGGCGCCATGAGAAAGGACATTATCGCGAGCAGGGTGCTTTTCCCCGCGCCGTTGGGCCCGCGGATTCCCACAACCCGTCCCGGCTCGACTGTCAAACGGTTGCAACGAAGGGCCAGGCGCTCACCATAGCGGTGTTCCACATCCCGGATGTCGTACACCAGGGTGTTCATCGCCCCCCCCTTCGCCTGAGCACAGCCAACGCGGCGTTAAGAATCATGGCGATGAGCAGGAGCACCATGCCCAAGGCAATGCCCTGAGCGAACTCCCCTTTGCCGGTCTCCAGGGCTATGGCCGTGGTGATGGTCCGGGTGTGCCATTTGATGTTGCCGCCGACCATCATGGCGATGCCCACCTCGGACACCACGCGTCCGAAAGCCGCCACTGCCCCGGCAAGAACGCCGTATCTGGCCTCCCAGAGCACGCCCAGCAGAAGCTGCCGGGAATCCGCGCCCAGTGTGAGGAGCGTCAGACGCAGACGTGAATCCATCTGCTCGACGGCCGACGCGGTGAGACTCACAACCATGGGCAGGGCCAACAGCGTGAGCCCGGCGGACATCCCGGTTATGGTGAACAGAAGTCCCAGTTCGCCCAAGGGCCCGCGTCTGGAGAGCATGGCATAGACCAGAAGCCCGATGACCACCGTGGGGAAGGCCATGAAGGCGTCGGAGACCATCCGGACAAGCCGTTTTCCTGGGAAACGGAAATAGCCGAGGCAGAACCCGGCAGGCAGGCCAAGGGCCAACGCCGCCGCCATGGAAAGGGCCGTGGCCTCAAGCGTGGCGGCCACGGCCGAAAAAGTCTCGGCGTCGCCACTGGCCAATAGATCCAAGGCCCGTGAAAGACCGTCTACAAGGTAGCCCATTACTTCCCGGCGTTGGGGAAAAAGAGCTGCTTGTCCATGAGCTTGAAGTCCGCGATCGCTTTCTGGCCTTCAGGGGACGATACCCATTTGGCGAAGGCATTCGCGTCGTCATGCTTGGCCTTGGCGCATTTCTCCGGGTTCAGAGTGATGACGCTGTACTGGTTGCGCAGGGATGCGTCGCCCTCCACGAGAATGCCCAGGTTCTTGGCTTCCGGAGTGGCCTCGAACTTGATCCAGGTTCCCCTGTCGGCCAGGACGTAACCGCCTTTCTCGCCCGCCATGCGCAGGCACTGGAGCATGCCCTGCCCGCTGGAGACATACCAGGCCTCCTTGTCCGGGGTTTCAATGCCTGCGCCCTTCCACAGGGAGAGTTCAGCCATATGCGTGCCGGACTTGTCCCCCCGGCTCACGAACGTGTCCTTGTTCCCGGCGATGGCCTTCAGCGCCTCGGCCGAGCTTTTGCCCTTCACCTTGGCCGGATCGGCCTTGGGCCCGATAAGAACGAAATCGTTGTACATGACCTGGGTACGAGCTTTTCCCGCGCCCTCGTCCATGAATTTCTTCTCGGCATCGGGAGCGTGCACCATGAGCAGGTCGGCATCGCAGCTTTTGCCTATCTCCAACGCCTTACCGGTTCCCACGGCCACCCAGCGCAATTCGATGCCGGAGGCCTTTTTGAATGCTCCTGCAAGCACGGGCAGGAGCCCCGTATCTTCTGTGCTGGTGGTCGTAGCCATCATCAACACTTTCTCCTGAGCCTGTGCCAGAGGGGTAAAACTCATCACGGCCGTTGCGAGTAAAACCAGCACAAAACCTATTTTCATCACTGCTTTCCTTGTTGGGAAGAATTTCACTATACTTGCCAGCGGACGCCTTACTATGTCAAGATTGACAGATGAAAGAGAACACCACCGATCTCGCGCTTCTCCCGTGCAGGCAGTTCAAGGACGGCTCCTGGCGATCCTTCCAGGACGAAGCAGCCCCTGAAATACCCGTAAACCTTGTACTGGAGTCCGGAGGCAAAAAAAAACTCTGGGCCTTTCCGGACGGCCTGGCCGGCCTGGCCCTGGGGCATGCCCTGCTGGACCTGGGCCAGGAAGGAATGCTCCCACAGGTTGACGAACTCGGACCGCAGGAATTCCGGGTCCGTTTCTCTCCCGGAGCCGTCCCTCCCCCCGTACCTTGGTCCGGACCGCTCAGTCCTCTAGATATTTTGCGCGGCGCTGCCGTGTTCATGGAAATGGCCGGCCGCTGGGACGCGACCGGGTGTTTCCACAGGGCCGCCCTCTACGAACCAGCCAGCAAGGCTTTCGTTCATCACGTGGAAGACATCGGCCGCCACAACTGCCTGGACCGGCTGGCCGGATGGGCTCTTTCACAGCGGCGTCCTTTGGGCGGGCAAGTGCTCTTCGTCACAGCCCGGGCAACGTCCACACTCGTGGGCAAGGCCGTCCGGTCCGGCTATTCGGTCATGGTCAGCCGCTCCGCAGTGACCACGTCCGGAGTGGACATCGCCCGCCGGGCCGGGATGACCCTTGTCGGCTTTTCCAGGGAAAACCGTTTCAGCATCTTCACCGATACTCATGGACGCATCGGTGACGGTTCCTGAAGTCGCGGTTATTCTGGCCGGAGGCAAAAGCCGCCGTTTGGGCCAGGACAAGGCGGCGGTGCTGGTGGACGGTATTCCCATGCTGGCGCGCATGGTGGAGCTCGCCCGGCGTTTCTGTCCGGTTGTGGCAGTCTCGGGGCGCGACCCTTCTCTGCTGGCAAGCGGCTTGACCTGGTTTCTGGATCTCGAACCCGGGCTCGGCCCCATGGGCGGAATAATCACCGCCCTGGAACGATACCAAAAACCTTGCCTTGTGCTCTCCTGCGACCTCCCCCTGCTCGACGATTCCACCTTGGCAAAGCTCCTGGCCGCCTGGCGCACCCGCCCCGCAAATGCGGTGCTCACCACGTTCGAACAGGCCGAGACAGGCTTCATTGAGGCCCTGGTGGCAGTGTACGAGCCGGAAGCCGCCGCCATCTTGCGCCGCGCCAATAAGGAAGGCTGCCGGAAGCTCTCGCGAGCGATCCCGGCAGCCTTGCGTCATTGTGTGGTCTATTCCGTCAGGGACTCACGCCCTTTTTTCAACGTGAATACCCCGGCGGAGCTTGCCGAAATACTCTCCTAGCCGCTACGGAACGAGTTGATGAGAGCTTCCAGCTCCCTTGAGCGTTCGGCCAGTTCGGTCACGCCCTGAGACGAACCGCGCATGCCGGTGGCCGTGGACGCGGTAATCCTGCTGACCTCCTCCACGATGCGATTGATCTCTTCGCTCGAGGCGGACTGTTCTTCCGAGGCCGCAGCGATGGACTGAACCTGGCCCGTGGTTTCGTCCACGAGTTCGACGATCTCCACCAGCGACTCACCCGATTTTTCCGCCAGTGTAGCCGCATTCTTGGTCGCTTCTGCCGCAGACTTGACCCGGTTCACGTTGCTGGTGGTTCCGTCCTGAATGGCCCGGATGGAATCGCCCACTTCCTTGGTGGCGGTCATGGTCTTTTCCGCGAGCTTGCGCACCTCGTCGGCCACCACCGCAAACCCGCGTCCGGCTTCGCCCGCGCGAGCCGCTTCAATGGCCGCGTTCAATGCCAGAAGGTTGGTCTGGTCCGCGATGTCGGAGATGACTCCCATTATGCCGCTGATTGAACGTGCCTGTTCTCCAAGAGATGACATGTCCTGTTCGAGCTCGGCGGTCATTTTGTTCACCTGCCCGATCGCGCTCACGGACTTGCTCACCACTCCCTGGCCTTCCAGGGCTTTTGTTTTTGCCTGGGCAGCCTGCTGGGCCGCGTTGGACGCGCTGCGGGCCACCTCCAGCACGGTAGCGTTCATCTGCTCCATTGCCGTGGCCGCTTCAGCGGTGCGGCGTTCCTGGACCGCCATGTCCTCAGTGGTCATGTCGATCTGTTTGGCCAGCTGCGTGCTCACCACGCTTATTCCCTGCACCACGCTCTCAAGCTGGATCGCGGCCTGGAGCATGCCGTCGCACCTGGCGGCCTCGGCCCTGTTCGTGGCTTCCTCGGCCTTGCATTTTTCCAGCTCGGCCATGGCGGCCTGCTTTTTGGCTTCTTCGCTCTTCTCTTCGGCTTCCGAGATCTTGGATTTAATGGATGTAACCATCCCCCGCAAAGCGTCGGCCAGGTCGCCGATTTCGTCGTTGCGTTTGATGGACAATTCCTCGTCGAGCTTGCCGGAGGCCACGGCCTGAGCGAAGGCAGTGGTGGTGGAAATCGGCTTGGTGAGGCGGCCGGCCACAAAGAGGCCAAAGCCCAGCATGAGAAGGCCCACCACACCGGCGGAGCCGACTATGGAAAGAACAATGCCACGCTGCGCGGAGTCGATGCTCTTGCGGTCCTTCCCAATGAAGAGCATGCCTCCCACCTTGCCGTTGGCCGTGATGATGGGCCAGTACACGGTGTCGTAGAGCTGGCCTAGGATTGCGTTCCGGGCGTTGAAAATACCGGTTTTCTGGAGCACTGTTTCCAGAACCTTGGGATTGTCCATCTTGGTGCCGACCGCACGTTTGCCTTCGCGCATGATGGACGTGCTCATGCGGGTGTCGCCGTTGAAGATGGTGCACTCCACGCCCATGTCGCGCTTCACCTGGTCGACAAAGTCATTGCTCCCGAGGTTCTCGCCCAGGGCCACGGCGCCCACGATCTTTCCGTCGAGCTTGACGGGCGCGCCACCGCGCACCGAGAGCTTGACCACCGTGCCCTCTTCTATGCCGACGTTCTCTTCGCCCTTGAGGCCCTTCTGGATGGCTATCTGGTCCATGGCGGAATCGCCGACCTTGTCGGAATGCCCCCGGGCGACGACATTTCCTGCGGTGTCAGTGATGGTCAGGAAGTCTATCTTGGTTTTTTGAAGAATGTTCTTGGCAAGCTTTTTCAGAAATTCGACGTCGCGCCTCTCAATGGCCTGGGCAATGGCGAGGTCGGATGCGATAAGGAAGGATTCGGCCAGTGTCGCCTCTTTGAGAGCGTCAAGCTTCGACTGGACGGCCTTTTGGCGCGCATCCAGTTCGAGGACCGCTTGGCTGTCAAAGCCATCCGTTATGAAATAATAGGTTGTGAAGAAAATTCCTAAACTCACCACAGCGATACTTACAACAAGCAGCATCGCGATCTTCAAAGAAAACGAAATACGCATGACTGCCCCTTGTGAAAAAATTCCCCCCTATGGTCCTTTTTCTCTAGGCCAATGTCTCCGAATTGTAAACTACTCGGACCAATTATCTTTTCTCGACATCACATAGAGCAGCTGAATGCATTGCGGACAATTCGCGTCCGGTCCGAACGCATTTGTCCGTCCTAGGATGCATCTTTCGCTGGCGCGGATTCTCCTCCCTGCTTCTTCTTGAACACGTAGCCGGCATAGTGCAGGCGCTCTCCGTCCGGTCCAGACACGAAGCGAAAGTAATCGCCCATGGCCTGACTGAAGCTGCCCATACCTGCCAACTTGCCGGAGGATTCCCCGAGGGGAACAATCGGAATGGTCTGCTTGAAATCCATAACCGTCGGCAGCCGGGACTCATAAAGCATGAGTCCGTCTTCAAGACGTATGGCCAGTTCCTTGACCATGGGGAGATCGTCGCCCTGGTTCTCCAGGATCCATTTCCCGAACCTCGCCTCCCATACCGGTGTAATTTCGTAAGGATCGACCTTCACCCCGAACAGCTCGCGCTCCCCGCCCTGATGAAGCACCAGAAAGGTGCGCCCCTGATTCTCATCGAAGGAGAACTTGAGGCCGCTCTGATTCTTGGTCACGTCATACAGGGTGATGCCAAGCATCTGGTATTTCACACCATAGACGCCTTCCGCGCATGGATCCAGATCGAGATTTTTTCCATCCAGACGCACCACGGGTTTGCCGCCCTCCACCGTGACACGCACCACGCCGATGATCGTGGCATATAATCCGGCCACTTGCTCCAGGGGCAGGAACCGACAGACCGACGGTCCGGCCGGCTTGGCAGGCGCGACTCCCTTCACGGCGAGAGCTTGGCGCAGGGTTTCCTCGGCCACCCGATCGATCATGCAGTTGCGCGGCTCTTCCGCGGAGCTGGAGTTGGCCAGAACCACAACGCCGATCTTCGCGCTGGGAACAGCCATGACCAATGAACGGAACCCACCGCTTCGCCCAAAATTCCAGGCTACGGTTCCGGGCGGGCCAAAGGCGGGACGGTTCAGGTTCCAGCCAAGCCCGACACGCATATCCATATCCAGGGGCACACCTGAGTTCTGTGGGGCGAGCATGGACTCAAGAGAGGCGGGCGTTATGCCTTCAGGAAGCGCAGAGGGGTCGGCCCCGAAAAGCACGTTCAGGAAACGGGCCTGGTCCAGGGCGGTGGTGAAGAGAGACACGGCTTGAGGCTGGTTGGAGCCAAGCGGCGGGTATGGCCCCTGGTGTCCATAGCTTACAGCCATGCGCCCTTCCATCTTCGGGGTCGGAACATAGGCAGTGTCCGTCATGCCCAAGGGTGCAAAGACTGACTTGTCCATCCATTGGGCAAAAGGCTCGCCAGCGGTTTTTTCCACCATCATGCCAAGGACCGCCGTGCCCATGTTGGAATGCGAGAAGACCGTTCCGGGAGTGAAGGCCATGTGCACGTCGGCCAGATTGTCCAGGGTGAGCGCTGCGGGTTTTTGTGAACGGGACTGAAGCCCCTTCAAGTAGTTGGCTGGAAAACCCGCGTGATGGGTCATGATGTTTCTTGCCGTCACGCCCGAATCCTCGCCGTTTACGGCACCGGCCAGTTTAAGCCCCGGCAGGACGCCCGTCACTGGCGCATCGAGACCCAGTTTGCCTTGGCCTGCCAGAGCCATGGCTCCGAGGCTGGTAAACAGCTTCGCGCCAGACCCCAAATTGACAACCGTGCTTGGCTCCATGGGGATATTCTTGGCCTCGTCCGCCAGACCGAAGCCCTTGGACCAGACCACCTTCCCTCCATCCACCACAGCCACGGACAAGCCCTTCACCTTATGCTTGGCCATGTCCTTTTCATAAAACCTGCTCAGCGATTCAGCCATTTGGGCATACGCTGGATCGGGATTCTGGAGCGGCTCGGCGGCGGAGGTGGCGGTAGGGACGAGCGCGAGACAGAACAGGAGAACAAGGAGACGAGGGGACAAGGAATCCTCCAAAATAAAGGCCCAGCGCTGCGTAAACAGCGCTGGGCTAATAGGAAACGTAAAACGATTACTCGGGCTTGGCCTGTTGCAGCAACTCCATGGCCTGAAGGAGCTTGGCGGCCTGCTCGGGGTTGTCGATCTGAGTGGACAGGTATGAGGCCTTCTGAGCCATTTCCATGATCATGGTGCCCATGACCATACGCTTGGACTTGGCGGGCAGGTTTTCCAATTCCGCCATGCGGGCGTCCATGGTGCCTATCTTCGAGCTTATTCCGGAAACATCCTGGGAGAGGACGTTGAGATTCTGGTTGGCTTTAAAGAACAATACGCCCGCCATGAGAACAGCCAGAAGAGCCAACAACAGAGCCATCCGGCTAATGTCTTGTGAAGTCTTGGCATTGACATCTTGCATTGAAGGCACTTCATTCTCCTTGGGATTCCGGTAATTATCCATGGATACGACCTTTTCCTCAGGCTTCATTGACTCTCCTCCTAGAAATTTGAACGGCAAAAAACATGGCAATGCCGCAGGAAACCTATTCGCACTTTTCGGCGGTGGTGTCCAGGACCAGAAGGACCCAGGATGTGATTAGAGAATGCGCAATAGCCCCGTGGACGTAGGTTCGGCAAGCACTCTGCCCACTTCGGCCGCCATGTCTCCGGCGCTGACAAGGAAGTTTGCGACCTGATCGGCCAAGGGTTCGGGCACGGCCAGGAGAAGGCCTCCGGAGGTCTGGGCATCAAAGATGAGGTCAACATGTAAAGAAACCGCTTCTGGCGACACCTGGGCTTTAGGCGAGAAGAATCGGCGGTTTGAGTGGCTCCCTCCAGGCAGATATCCCTTGCTGGCGAGATCCAAAGCGTCCGGAAGCAAAGGAACGGTCGCGGCGGTCAACTCGATAGCCCAGCCGGACGCTTGGGACATTTCAAGGGCATGCCCGCCCAGGCCAAACCCAGTGACATCCGTAGCCGCAACAAGACCAAACTTCTGTATGGCCTCGCCCGGGGCGGCGTTAAGCCGCGAGGCGACCTGCCAGATGGTCTCCTCCAGTTGAATGGCATTTTGCACGTTGGCTTTCACCGCTGTGGCCAAGACACCAGTGCCCAACGGCTTTGTCAGCAGGAGCCTGTCTCCGGGCTTAAGCCCCCTGTTGGATGCGAACCTGTTCGGATCGACGGTTCCGGAAACCGCCAGTCCGTATTTGATTTCCGCATCCTCCACGCTGTGTCCGCCAGCGATGGCGGCGCCTGCTTCGCGGATCTTGGAAAGCCCGCCGCGCAGCACTTCCTTCAACACATCAAGAGGCATGCACTTAGCCGGAAAGCAGACGATGTTCATGGCCGCGAACGGCTCTCCGCCCATGGCGTACACGTCGGAAAGGGAGTTGGCAGCGGCGATCTGACCAAAACGGAAGGGATCGTTGACCACCGGAGTGAAGAAATCGACCGTCTGGATGAGCGCCTTCCCAGGCGGAAAAGACAAAACAGCCGCGTCCTCGTTGTCCCCTGTGGAGGTGAGCAAACGATGGTCCTCGGGGATGTCGAGTTCCCGCAAAACCGCCGCCAGGTCCCCTGGGGCCAGCTTGGCGGCTCAACCGGCCGATTTGACGGTATCGACCAGGCGCAGGCTGCTCAGCATGACGTGTTATCCTTGAGTGTCTTTGAGGAAATCGATGAAGTAGCGCATGGCCGGGAAGATATGCCGCTTGGCGTGGCGAACGACGTAGAAACTGCGATGGATCGTCAAGCCAGGCACTCGCACCGGAATAAGGTCACCCTTGGTCAGACATGGGCCCACGGCGAGTTTGGAAGTGACGCACAGGCCAAGCCCATGCAAGGAGCATTGAACCACTGCTTCGTGGCTCCTGGCCTCGATGACGGGGGTCAGGAAGCGAATGTCCAACCCTTTTTCGGCCAAAGCGTTCTCGAAAGCCTTCCGGGTTCCAGACCCCTGTTCGCGCAACACCCATGGCCAGGCCGCAAGCTGATCCGGGGCAATCACGGGATCGCCGGATTCGATCAAAGCCTGCATGCCGGGCAGCTTCTTGGACGCCACTATGACCAGTTCATCCTCGAGCAGCGAGGAAAACACAAGGTCAGGGTCGTTTGCCGCGGCGCCTACCACGCCCAGGGCAAGCCTGCCATCCTGTACCGCATTGATGATGTCCTGGGAGTCGCCCACGGTAAGGCGGACGCGCACTTCATGATAGAGCTTGGTAAACTCAGCCAGTCGCTGGGGAAGCAAATACGTGGCCGGAATTGTGCTTCCGCCAAGGAGGAGTTCGCCTGCCACCCGCTTTTGCAGAAGACCTATCTCCGCTGTGGCGCTGTCGATGGATGCAAAAACCTGCAAGGCGTGCCGATAGAGAATTTCTCCAGCCTGAGTAGGTAGTATGGTCCTCCCCAGTCTGTCAAAAAGCTGGGTGCCAAGTTCCTGCTCCAAAGAAAGGACGTGGGCGCTGATGGTGGGCTGAGAAAGGAAAAGTTCAACTCCCGCCTTGGAAAAACTGCCGAGTTCATACACCTTTTTAAAGGCTTCAAGCCGCCTGATATCCATAGCGATTATCCATACTATCAAGCAAACCTATGGTAAAGCATAAAAAAACGTGGCTATCCCCTTAACTCCGCATAGGTGACAGGGGTGGCACTGGAGCAGGCCCTCAAGAGGCGGTCGAAGCCCTGCCCAGGCCAGAAACGGCGGTTGAATCGGTAGCAGAATTCATCGAGGTATTTTTGAAGATG